>VGYV01000435.1 GCA_016872855.1 Planctomycetota bacterium | reverse complement strand
GGGGGGGCTGAAGCAAGGCGGCTGCTCTCCGAATCTCAGGGTCGGCGTCCTCCGCCGCCGAACGGGCCAGTTCCATTTGCCCGAGATCAGCGAGGGCGAGGACCGCGGCAAAGCGGGCATCCGCTTCGCTCGACTTGAGGCCAGCGTTCAGCAGGTCCACCACCTGCTCGCGCGAGAGGCGCTCGCGGGCGTGGACCCCTGTAGGCGGGCCGTCTCCGGCCCGCGAAGTCCCGCGGGGCGGGGACGCCCCGCGTACAAGCGAGAGCACGCGGTCGCCGTTGGAGCGGCGGAACTGCCGAACGGCCTCCGCCCGATACCATTCGGCCTTGCGGCGGTAGCCCTCGGCCTCGGGCTGGCCCCGCGTTGCCAGCTCGGCAGCCATCATGGCATAGTAGGGCGCGCACACGCGCTCGGCGTAGTAGCCCGTCAGCCTGCGGCGGAACGAGGCGTCCCAGAACAGCCCCGTCCGCTCGAAGAGCCAGGCCTTGCGCTGGAAGAAGAAGTCGCCCATCTCATCGGCCTCGGGGGCCATGTGGTGCTCGACGTAGACGCGGACGCGGCGGTCTAGGCGGTCGAGCTGCTCGTCGGTGAGCTTCGCCTTGGCCATCACCTCTCGGATAGCCTGCTGCTGGTTGAGGATGATGCCCCAGTAGCGGCGGTCCACCCGCACCTCGACGCCAAAGTGCTGCCCCGGGCCGTAGATGCGGGGGAACTGGGGATACACGCCGTCCATCTGCGGGTCGTAGGGCGCGCCGGACCAGGCGGCGTGGAGGGCGAGGGTCATGTCGAGGGTGGAGCGCAGGAAGAAGAGCGCCTCCTCATATTGCCCTGCGGCGATGAGGCGCTGGAGGTCGCGCGTCACGTTGGTCCGCACGGCGAGCGCGGGCGGCGCCGCGAGGCAAAGGAGCACGAGAGCCGTTGCTACGTAGCCTCTGTTGGGGAAAGCCTCCTTCTCCGAATGGGTGTCCCACCCCTCCGGCAAAGACTGGCTAAAGCCAGGACTCCAAACGCGTTTCTTCGTCGTTTGGAGTCCTGCCTTCAGGCAGTCTTGGCTCTCCGCGACAGGAACTGCCTTAGCGCGGCAGGGCATTGTACCTCTCCAGGAGGGCCTTGGCCGCGGCGGCGACCGCGGGCCTCTCGTGGGACGCCAGGCGGCGGAGGACCGCTCTGCCCTGTTCGTTTCGACGAATGACCTCGTCCTCGTGCAGGCGGAAGCGCGCCACCGGGTCGGCGCCCAGATGGGCGAAGAGAGGCGCCAGCTTGGCATCGAGGCCAGGCTGCTTGCGCACGGCGGCCCAGAACGCCTCGCGCTCGCGGAGGCTCTTGGCCGCGTGCTCGGCGGCGTTGAGGACGAAGTTGCTGATGAACCCGCCATAGCCGACGCCCTTGGGGACGTCGCGGAGGAACTTCTCGATGGCGGGCAGGGCGCTCGGGTCGCCGATCTGCTCCAGGGCCTCGAGGTGGCGGGCGAAGACTGTGCTGGGCTGGAACTCCTTGGGGCCGTGCACGTCGTTGAGCGCCCCCGGCCCAATCCGTCCGAGCCACTCGGTGAGCGCGGGCACGGCCTTGCGCTCGCGGAGGGCGCCCAGGACGATGCAGAGCTGGTTGCGGACGGCCAGGTCCTTCTTCTCGGCCGCGAGGAGTTCCACAAGCGCGTCACGCGCGGCGGGGGTGGCGATTTCGCCGAGGAGTTCGATGGCGAGCCAGCGGGGGGGCAGCGGCCCGGGGTCGGCGGCCAGACGCTTCAGCTCGGGCACCGCGGCGTCGCCCGCGGCGGCCAGCGCCCGCCGGGCCTTCCACTCGGCCAGGGCATCGGGGCCGCGGAGCGCCGCCACGTGCTCGGCTAGGCTCCCTGCCAGGGACACATCGGCGAGGATGGCCCAAAGCAAAGACTGCCTGAAGGCAGGACTCCGAACCCTCAGACGCAGCGGAGAGGACATCATCTCATGGCCCCGGCCAGGGCCTTGGCGGTGGCGTTGACGATGGCCTCGGAGGTGATGGTGGCCTGGGTGACGGCGTCAATGCCCTTCAGGCTCTGCTTCTCGACGATCTGTTTGGGGACGGCTGTGAAGGAGGCGTAGTACTGCTTGTCCTCGTAGCGTGTGACTTTGACCTCCTCGATGCGGCCGGCGGCGACGGTGACGGCGACCTCGAGAGGCCCGGCGTAGGAGGGCGCGCTCGCCCGGTAGGTGCCATCGGGAATCTTCTTGAGGTCGAGCGCGTCGTAGACCTTGATCGCCTCGATGTTGGCCCGGGCGCGGTTCTGGCAGCGCTCGACCTGGCCCTTGTCCCGGCCGACGGCGGGGATGGGGAGGACTTTCTGGTAACAGGCGAGGGCCTCGCGGAAGCGCCCGTTCTGGCGGTACGAATCCCCCATGAGCAGGTAGCCCAGGGCCACCCAGCCGGCGTCGGTCTTCACATCCTCGTCCGCCATGCTCGCCGCGAGTTTGACCGCCCTGTCCAGCTCGCCCATGTCGGCCCACAGCTTCACGATAGCGGGGGAGATATAGCGGTCCACCTCGCGGAGCTTCTCCACGGCCATCGCCTTGCTCCCAAGCCGGAAGTAGCATTCGGCCAGGCGGACGGTGTTGAACACGCTCGTGGCCCTCCGCTGCTCGCACTTCTGCCACCAGAAGGCGGCCCGGGCCCAGTCCTGCATCAGGTTGAAGTAGCTGCTCCCCAGCGAGTCCATCACCCGCACCAGCACGGGCGGGTTGTCCTTGTGCACGGTGAGGAGGTGGTGGAGGAACTTTATGCCGCTCCTCCAGCGGCTGGGGTTCTCGTTGATAGTGCTCCAGAGGTACTGGCTGACGTTTCTCGACGGGTTCCACGGGCCTTGCACCTTCTCGGGCCACGACAGGTCGAGGCTCTGCGGGTAGTCGAGGGGCGTGTTCTCATACCAGTCGGGCGGCGTGGTGCCTGCCTTCTGGATGAGGGCCAGGACGTCGGCCCGCGAGCGGGGGCCGGTGCCCTTGGTGGGCGCGGGCGTGGGCGTGTCGCCCTCCGCCGGTGGGTCGGCCTCGCCCTTGGGCGTAGCCTTTGGCTGAGTGGGGGTAGCCGACTTTTCGTTTAGCACGCGCCGCTTGCCGGCCACTGTGATGGCGTGGATGCGGCTCACGGGGAACTTCATCTGCGCGCTGCTGTCGCCCATCGTGATGCGCACGGTCACGGCTTCGGCTGTCTCCCCGACCACGTCGCCGCGCACCCGCTGGCCATTCAGCAGCTCCAACTCGTCGCCCCGCGCGGCGGTCGCGAGAAGCCACAGGCCCGCCACGCCCAACGCAATGCCCCAGACTCGACCGCTCATCATCTGCCCCACAAGGAAAAGGATGAACTTGGCCCACCAGAACACGCGGGAAGCCGCCGCCGGGCGCTGCCGGGCCCGCCCGGCGACGGCTTCCCCTCCCGCTCACGCGAGACTGCACCGGCTCGATCAACTCCTCTTGCAGTGGCTCCGGATCGCACGCCCAAGCTGCGCATGTGTCTGGCGACAAGGGTTCCCCCCCTCCCCCCCGGGGGGAGGGTAGGGGTGAGGGTGCCTTCCGTGGCTTCCGCGGAAGCCCAAGCACCCTCACCCCACCCCTCTCCCCGAGGGAGAGGGAGGGAGGTCCCATCCCGGCCAGACACGGGCCAAGCTGTGCATGTGCGGGTCTCAGGCAACGGGCACTCATTCCGCTTCGATCTTGCGCAGCACCTCGACGAGGGAGACGAACTTGCCCTCGCGGTGGGTGGCCCCCGCGAGCACGCGGTCACCGGCCTTCAATGCCGCCAGGGCCGTCGCCAGCGCCTCGGGCGGGTTGGGCTCGTACTTGAGCGAGAGCGACACGAGCTTGCCCACGAGGGCCTCGGGGGCCTTGCAGGTGTTGCTCTGCCACACCTTGTTGATCTTCTCGACGCGGAGGATGAGGGCGTCGCCCGTCTTCCCCACCACCGTGCCCTCGAGCATTCCACGGAAGCCGGCGACAGCCTCTGCCGTGGCCACGCCGCCGGCCTCGACGCGCGGCTTCGGCGCGTCCTCTCCCTCGGTCCGCTTCTCCCGCCCTTCGCCCTCGCCTTCCCCGTCGCGGCGCTCAGTCTTCTTCTCGCGCCACTCACCCTCGCCGTCGCGGCGCTCGACCTTCTTCTCGCGCCATTCGCCTTCGCCGTCGCGGCGTTCGGTCTTCTTCTCGCGGACCTCGCCTTCGCCCTCGCGGTGTTCGGTCTTCTTCTCGCGCACCTCGCCCTCGCCTTCGCGCTTCTCGCGCTTCGGCTGGTCCGGCGCGTCGAGGACCCTGAACTCCTTCACCACGAGGCCCGGCTCCACCCCCCCCTCGCCGGGCGTCACCAGGCCCGCGAGCCGCACGCGGCGGCCGCTGGCCTCTTCCACGAGCTTCCGGCCCTTGCCCTCGCTCAGGATGCGGTAGACAGTCACCTTCTCCCGCACGCCGGCATCGGTCTCCACCCGCTCGACGACCTTGAGGATGCCCGCGCAGTCGCGGTCGGGCGTGGCCTTCACCCAGCCCGTCATCTCTCGCAGGCCCTCGGCGCGCGGCTCGGTCTTCTTCTCGCGCACTTCCCCTTCGCCTTCGTGGGGTTCGGTCTTCTTCTCGCGCCACTCGCCCTCGCCTTCACGATGGGGCTTCTTCTCCCGCACCTCGCCCTCGCCTTCACGATGGGGCTTCTTCTCCCGCACCTCGCCTTCGCCCTCACGATGGGGCTTCTTCTCGCGGACCTCTCCTTCGCCCTCGCCGTGGGGCCGCTTCTCACGGACCTCGCCCTCGCCCTCGCGCCGCTCGCCGCTCTCCTCGGCCTTCCGGAACAGCTCCATCACGGTCAGGCGGAAGCCCTGCACGTCGAACGCCTCGACGATCACCTGGTCGCCCTTCCGTAGGGTCTTGAGGGTCTGCATGTGCTGTTCGAGCATGCGGTTCTGGCCGACCACGACCTCGACCTTCTTGCCCACCGCGCCCTCGGGGCGCTCCGCCCTGCTCTGGGGCCACACTGTGGCGATCTTGTCGATCTTGAGCAGGAACTCGCGGCTCACTTCACTCACGATGGTGCCGACGAGGATGCCCTTGAACCCCTTCAGCTCGGGCGGCAGGGTGGCGCGCGTCTCGTCGTGCCCGGCGAACACCTGGCTCATCCCGGGGCCGAGCTCCGTCACGCCGCCAAAGTGGCACGCGACGATGCCCGCCACCACCACAACCGTCACCACAGACGACTTCCTCAGCTTACCCATGTCGCGTTCTCCTTTCTGCGATTCTGGGTACTCCACGCTGGTGAGGAACTTCGTGCCTTTCACCTCGATGTGGCCGCGCGGCGTGAGGAGCGTGAAGCCCCCCCGCCGCGGCTCGACTTCGGATACAACGCGGCCGCGCTCGAGTTCCACGGCCTCGCGCCGTTCGCCCCCGCGCACGACCACCTCGGTGTTCGGGTCAAGGGCAAGGCGGCAGTAGCCGCCGAGCCGCAGCTCGGCGCCGCCCGGCCCAACCGCCAGGCGCTCGCCACGGGCGAGGCCCGCCGAAGCCGAGCCAAGGAGACGGTAGTCTCCCCGCGCCTCCGGCTCAGGGTAGCCACCGGTCCCGCGCGTCAGGAGCCAGCCCAGCGCCGCCAGGAGCATCGCCGCCGCGGCGGCCGCGGCGACTCGCCAGCGGGGCAGCCGCCCGCGCCCGGCCCGCACCCGCCGCCCCTTCTCGCGGAGCACGGCCTTCGCAAGCAGCCGCTCGCGCGACCGGACCACGCCTTGCGCCGGCGCGAGACGCTCGCGGAGGCACCCCTCCAGACACACGAGGGCGAGGGCCTCCTCGCGGCGCTCGGTGCCGCCCAGCGCAGCGGCCAGGGCCTCGGCCTCGGGGGCCGAAAGCGCCTCGCCCTCCAGCGCGCGGTCCAGAAGCTCCCGCCAGTCCTGCCTCACGTCGTAAGTCCTTTGGCCAGTTGGCCTTCCACGCATTCCTTGAGGGCTTGGCGGATGCGGAAGAGCTGCACCCGCACCGTGGCAGCGTTGCGCCGAAGCTCCTCGGCGATGCGGGTGATCCGCATGCCCCGCTCGTAGCGGCGCGCCACAAGGTCGCGGTCCTCAGGCCCCAGCAGCCCGAGGCAATGGTCAAGCGCAGCCCTCAACTCTTCGCCGGCCAGCGATGCCCAGGCCTCCTCAGTCTTGTCAGCCAGCAGGCCCAGGTGGTCTGCAACATCCTGCGGCAGCTTCTGCCGCTCGCGCCACCAGGCCTTCACCAGGTTGCGCAGCGTGCCGCGGAGCCAGGCCCCGGCGTCCCCCGCGAACTCCTGCCCCTCCATAAGTCTATCAAACGCAAGGAGAAACGCCTCGTGAACCAGGTCCTCGGCCTCGGTCGCGCCGCGCGTGAGGAACCGCGCGTAGCGCCACACCCCCTCATAGTGGCGGTCCACCAACTCCTCGAAGTGCCGCCGGAGCCTGGAAATCGCAAGCTCTCCTGTCCTCGCCCCGCCCACCTTTCATATAGTACTGCCGCGAGGCTGTCAAACGTTTCCCGCCCTCGTTCGCTACTTGCCACCGCTCTGGCAGCGACCCCCGAACGATGGATCGCCGATTCTCGGCCCTCCAGCCCAGAGTCGTAGGGATTTCTCCGTTTGCGGCGCCACCGTTTGGCGATTCTCGGCCTTCCGGCCAAGACTCGTAAGGGTTTCTCCATTTCCGGCGCCACCGTTTGGCGATTCTCGGCCTTCCGGCTCAGACTCGTAAGGGTTTCTCCATTTCCGGCGCCACCGTTTGGCGATTCTCCCCATTCCGGCTCAGAGTCGTCAAGACTCGGCAGACTCGACGGTTTCGGGTGCCCGAGGGTCGGGTCGTGAGAATTCGGCATTTTCGAGCGCCCCCAACATGTTGGGGCTGGCCCGCGCCTGTGCCACTAGAAGCGCGCGGCCACGGGTAAGCATTCTCCTTCACTGCCTCGTAGTTCCCATCAAGCGCCGGCTCCAAGAGCGCCAGCGCCGCCAGACGCCGCGCCCCCGGCCGAAATGTCGGCGGCCTAGCGTAAGCCTCGTGGTGCGCGTCTCTTATGGCTTCATGCTGTGCCTGGCACCGCGACCGCCGCGACCGCGACCAGGTCCGGGCGCTGAGCGTTTACAACTTTTTACAATTCCGGGGCGCTCATTTCAGGCGGGAAATCTCGTTGTACTGGGGGGAGAGGCCAGTTGCACTAAGATGGGTGGGGGTGCCGACGAGGACGGCTGGGGAGGCGCCCCCCCCTCCCCCCCTCCCCCCCTTTGGACGCGCGTGGC
>VGYV01000434.1 GCA_016872855.1 Planctomycetota bacterium | reverse complement strand
GCTCTGCGAGAGGGTCAGCTCCGCCCCTGGGGTCACATCTTCATTTCGCACGTGGCCGCCCCGTGCCAAATGAAGATGTGACCCCACCAGGGCGCGTTTCGCCCTTTCGTAGGTCTCGATGTCGGCTCGGCGGAAGCGGTAGATGCTCTGCTTGGGGTCGCCGACCAGGAAGAGCTTGCCAGGCTCCACCTCCACGGCATCCCACGCGGCGGCGTGGCGGCCGGGGCGCTCGGCGAGGAAGAAGACGATCTCGACCTGGAGGGGATCAGTGTCCTGGAACTCGTCCACAAGGAGGAACTGGTAGCGGCCCTTGAAGTGCTCGCGGGCGGGGCGGCTGTCGCGGAGCATGTTGCGGGTCAGGAGCAGCAGGTCGTCGAAGTCGAGCAGCCCCTCGTCGTCCTTGGCCTGGCGAAAGGCGTCGAGGAAGCCGACGAGTGCGTCGGCGACCCCTGCGGCGACCGAACTGCCGGCCTTCTGCCTGAAATCCGCGAGGTCGGCGAGGAGGGCCTCGTGGGATTGCGTCGCCTGCTGTGCGCTGGCCTTCTGCTTCCAGTTTGCCGCGCCGAGGGGCCTCTTGCGAAGAGAGATGCGCATCACGGCTGCTTCGGCCTCTGAGTCCTCTCTGGCGAGGCGGGCCAGAGCGAGAGTTCGGCGGGCATCCTCCAACTCGTCCGCGTAGCGGCCGGCCACATCGCCCTTGGCGTCGGCCTGCACGCTCCAGAGAAGCGCCTCAAGCCGCGCCAGAACGCCACGGATGAAGTCCTGGACCTTCGGGCAGTCGGCGTGGGCCTTCGGCCTGCCGTCGAGGAGGTCGCGGCAGCCGAGCATCTTCTGAGCCAAGTCGTAGATCGTGTTGCCTTGGCCTTCGAGGTTCAGGTCGTGGGCGAGCGCGCGGATGAGGGCGGGGTTGGGCCGGGCCAGCTCGGCCTCGAGCCACTCGCTCCACACGCGCTCGCGGAGGAGGGAGGCCTGAAGCTCGTCGAGCACCTGGAACTGCGGGTCCACGCGGGCCTCGACGGCCCGCTCGCGGAGCAAGCCGGCGCAGAAGGAGTGGATGGTGCCGATGGGCGCGTGGCCCAGGTCGTCCAGGGCGCGGCGGAGGCGTTCGACGGTCGTGGCATCCTGCTCCTTGTCGAGCTGCTCCTCGATTTCCTCGCGGACCCGCATCTTCAGCTCGCCCGCGGCCTTCTCGGTGAAGGTGACGGCCACGATGCGGTCGAGCGTCGCCTCGCCCTCGCGGATGAGGTCGAGGAGGCGGGCGACGAGGACCGAGGTCTTGCCCGCGCCTGCCGCGGCCTCGACGGCGAGGCTGGTCCCGATGTCGCTCATCGCGCGCTCGCGGTCCGCGGCGTCGGCAAGGGGCTTCTGCTTCATGGCACGTCCTGCAAGTCCAGATAGGGCTTGGCCGCCGCGTCGTCCAGCTTGCGTCGGGCCGTGGCCTCGGCGGCGCGGCCGCAGATGGCGTAGTGGTCGCAGCGCTTGCACGCCTCGGTTGCGCTCGCGCCCGCGAAGAAGCGGCCTGTGGCCACACCCTCGACTATCGTGCGCAGGATGAGCATCAGCTCGGACTCCCGCTCGGCGCATGTGGCGCTGTCGAAGCCGATGGCCTTGTACTCGCCTCGCTCGGTCACGTAGCGGTAGCGGGCATCGTCCATTGTCACCCCCTGGAGGATCAGCTCGGCGGCCTTCAGGTAAAGGGGCAACTGTAGCGCCGTGCCGCCCTCGAAGGAGTTGGCGCCTGGCGCCCCGCCCTTGGACCCCGTCTTGTAGTCCACCACGCGGCCATGCGTGCCGTCGGGGGTGAGGTCAATGCGGTCAATGCGGCCGACGATGCGGACGCTCCCTGCGTCGCCCAGGGCGATGACCAGGCCCTCGTCGGACCCCAACTCGGCGTCGTCGCGGGGCGGGGCGCCGAAAGCCACCTCGAAGTGCGCGGGGATGTAGGAGGTGTCGGCCGCCTCATCGGCGACGAAGCGGCGCAGGTCGCGCTCGATGGCCGCCCGCTCGAGCGACCAGAGGGCGGCAATGCCCACGAGGCCCAGCTTCTCGAACTCCGCGAAGTGGCCGCGGGCCGCCTCGAGCACGTGCTCCTCGGCGTCGGCACGGAGCGGGAGGCGGCGCTCGTCCCGCGCCTCGCGGAGGACGCGGCAGAGAATGCGGTGGAGCAGCCGGCCGCGGTCGAGGCCCGACAGGCGGCGGATGGCCTCGGGCTCCTCCAGCGGCTCGACATCGAGGATATGCGTGAGGAAGTAGCGGAACGGACAGGCGGCGTAGCGTTCGAGCGCCGTGGGCGGCATGCGCCACGGCGCCGGCCCCAAGAGGTCCCGTAGCGCGGCCAGGGCGGCCTTCGCCTTCAGGACGCCGTCGTAGGGCGTGAAGGCGCGCTCGCCCCAGCGGCTGGCCTCGGCGCGGAGCGCCGAGGGGAACGTGGGGGAGAGCGCGGCTAGGTAGCCCAGCTCGGCGGCCCGCTTCGCCTTCAGCGCGGCCAGGGCGGCGGAGAGGTCGTACTCGGCCTCGCACCAGGCGTCCGCCGGCTCCGCCGGGGCGAAGGCGGAGGCGGGGATGGACTCGACGTGTGGCGAACTTGCCAGCGCCGCGTAGTCGCAGCGGCAGCCCGTCACGGCCTCCAGTGCGCGGAGGAGGAAGTGCGAGGGCACCCGCTCGCGCCCCGAGGCGGGCTCGAGCCTGGGATAGGTGAGGAGGACGCTCTGGGACGCCGCGCCGACGGCGAGGCGGAAGAGCAGCCGCTCCTCCTCGGCCCGCGCGCCCTTCAGCGGCAGGGCCAGCCCAGCGTCGCACAGGGCCTTCCGCTCGGCGTCGGACAGCAGCGGGTCCTGGGCGGGGAGAGCGGGGAAGCCCTTCTCCACCAGGCCCGGCACGCACGCCAGGTCGAAGGGCAGCCCGCGGCCCTGCATCAGGTCCACCACCACGGGGCCGCGCGAGCCGAAGGGAGGGCGTGGCGTGCCGGCGCTATCGAGCGCCTCGCGGGCGAAGCGGGCGAGCGTCGGGACGTCCGCCGGCTCGCCCGTGGCGTCCAGGGCGCTCAGGCCCGCCGCGGCCTCCGCCACCGCCTCGCGCTCGGCGCTGGGGCGCACGAAGCGCCGGAAGGCCCCGGCCACGGCTCCCGCAAGCTCCGCCCACGTGCCCTGGGCCGGCACGCCCTCCAGGGCGGAGAAGAACTCAGCCAGGAACGCCACGAGGGAGTCGAGGGCGGGAAGCAGCTCGGCGGCGCGCTCGGGCCGCTCCTCTGCGTCGTCCCGGAGGGACTTGCGCAGTGCGCCAAGGCGGCTGCGCCAGCTTTCGCGGCCCTTCACCACCCCCGCCAGGAGCGACAGGAGGTCCCAGTCTGCCGTCGCCGCGCCATCGAGCGGCAGGTCGGCGTAGGTGAGGAACTCCATCACGTCGGGCCGCGCCAGGTCGGAGCCGATGAGGCGCAGGAGCATGAGCAGGCTGCGGCCGGCCCGCGTGGCGGCGAGGGGCTGGGGGGTGTGGTGATAGGCGTCGAGCCCCCCCGCGGCGCACGCCTCGGCGAACAGCGGAGCGTAGGTGCCCGCCTGGCGCAGCAGGATGCCCACGCGGGGGAGGGGGGTGCCTGGCCCCCTCTCCCTTCCAGGGAGAGGGCAGGGTGAGGGTGGGAGTTCGAGATTGGGGCGGGCGCCCAACCCTTCCCCTTCCCCCTCCCTGAGAGGGAGGGGGGTTGTGCCACCGGCCGCGGCCAGTGCGGCCCGGATAATGGCCTGCACCTCGCGCACCTCGTCGGGCGCGCTCACGATGCGCACTGCTTGCGGCGCCCCCTCCGGCGTGGCACGGCTGGCTTGCCCAGCCGTGAGTTCCCCGTGGCACGCACTGCTGGACGAGCCACCAGTGCCACACAGTCGCTCAGGTGTGGCACGGCTGGCTTGCCCAGCCGTGAGTCCCCCGTGGCGCGCACTGCTGGACAAGCCAGCAGTGCCACACAGTCGCTCGCCACTGCTGGACGAGCCAGCAGTGCCACACAGTCCCATGGGCGCGTGGAAGAGGCGGGCATGAAGAGCGGCGAGCTCCGCCGGCTGCCCAGGCTCCGGCTCGGCCCTGGGCTCGAAGCCCTGGGCGAGGAACCACTCGCGGGTGCCCGCCGCGTAGCGGAAGGCCGCGCAGTCGGCGGAATAGGGGAAGAAAACCCGCGCAAGGCGCCCCTGCGTGGCCGCTGCGACCAGGCGGCGCTGAAGCCCGTTGAGGTCGTAGAAGCCGTAGACGAAGACGCCCGCGGCCTGGGCCAGCCAGCGGTCGGCGGGCGCCGCGGCGGCCGCGGCGGCCAAGAGGTCGGCGGGGTCGTAGAGGGCCAGCGCGCCCAGGCGTTCCTCGTAGGCCCGCCAGAGCGCGGCCAGGTCGCGGAGCTTGGGGAGCACGGCGGAGAAGCGGCCCTTCTCTGCCAGGCAGCGCCCGAGGTCGGCCTGCGTGTGCCCGGCCTCCTTCAGGTCGGCGATGGTGGCCAGGAGCGCGCGGTGGAAGCCCGGCCTGTCGGCGATTGCGGCGAAATAGCTGTTCGGCACCGCGCGGCACGCGGCGCGGGCCACCAACTCCCCAGCCAGCGGAGGCAATGGGCTGCGCCCTGCCGCGGCGAGCGGCGCCTCGCCCAGCTCGCGCGCGAGGTCGAGGAGCGTGAGGAAGTGTACGTTGATCCAGCCGGCGGCGCTGCGCGCGGCGCCCTCGGCGGCCAGGTGGCGGCGCAGCAGGTTGGTGGGCACCAGCACTACCACGGGCGCGAGCGGCTCTCTGGCGCGCACGCCATCCAGCTCGCGCCATAGAGCCGTCTCCAGGGCGCGAAAGCTCCCCGACTCGTAGAGAACGCGGTCTGCCTTCCGTCTCGCGCTCACGGCATCGTGCCCATCAGTTTCCGCGTGAAGAGGCAAGACTGCCTGAAGGCAGGACTCCAAACAAGGAGAAAACGCGTTCGGAGTCCTGGCTTTAGCCAGTTTTTGGCCTGCGAGCACGGCCTGTACTCGGCGAACCTGGCTTCCCGCAATAGAGACTCGCCAGCCACAGGGAAACCCCGGTAGGGATCATACCGGCGGCGTCAGGCCCCGTCAAGCGCGCAATTCCCGCACTTCCCACTTGCAAACGAACCGGAGTCGGGGTAGATAGAGACTGTGGGGCATCGTGGGGCGCAACGCGGCGGCGTGCGCCGAGGAGTCCAATGCCAAGGAACCAACCGGGGAAGGCCCGGCGGCTGGGCGACGTGCTGGTGGAGCACGGGCTGATCACCGCCGCCCAACGCCGCGCCGCGCTCAAGGAGCAGCGGGCCTCGGGCGGCCGCCTCGGCGAGATTCTCGTCAGGGACGGCCTGCTGTCCCGCGACCAGCTCAACTGGGCGCTCGGCAACCTGCTCCACATCCCCTACGTGCGGCCCGACGTGGCCTCGATTGACCCCGGCCTGCTCAGCATGGTCCCGCTGGAGGTGCTGCGCCGCTGCGAGGCGGTGCCCATGGCCCTCGTGGGCGACGACCTGACGGTGGCCATGGCCGACCCGACCGACGTGCAGGCGGTGGAGGCCCTGCGCGCCGCGGCGCCGAGCGCGCGAGTCCACGTGGCAATGGCCGACGCCGCAGCCGTCCACCAGGCCCTCAACGCCGTGGCCGAACGCGGCCTGGTCCGCCCGCGGCCGCGCATCGCGCTCCGCACGCGGACCGAAGGCCCCGTGTCGCGCCGCGACATCCTGGCCGATACGACGGGCAACGCGCTGCTCCGCCGGCACCTGCTGGCCGCCGTGGCCGCGGGCGCCGACGAGGTGCTGCTCCAGCGCGCTGCCGACGCCCTGCGCGTCCGCACCCGCCTCCGCGGCCGCGTGGTCGAAAGAGCCACGTACCCCGCCGCACTCCTCCCCTTCGTCGTCCACCGCCTGCGCCTCCTGGCCGGATTGGACCTTGCCTCGGTGGCGCCGGTGCAGGAGCGCGAGGTGGCGCTGGACGTTGACGGCCGCTGCCTGGACGCCCGCGTGAGCATCTACGCCACGCTGCACGGCCCGGCGGCGCGCCTCGACCTGCGCCGGCGGGCCGGCACGCCGTGGCCGCTGAACCGCCTGGGCTTTGACCGCGCGACGGCGGCGCGCCTCCAGCGCATCGCGCGGGCGCCCGCGGGCCTGGTCGTCGTCTGCGGGCCACAGCGCTCGGGTTGCTCCACCACCCTCTACGCGCTCCTGCGCGCCGCGCGCACCCCAGGCCGACACCTCGCCACCGTCGAGCAGGCCGCCTCACACCTGTGGCCCGAAGCCACGCAACTCGAGGCCCCAGGCGCCGGCTACCTGGCGACTGTGGCTGAGCTGGCCAAGGCACCGCCCGACGTGTTGCTGGCCGAACAGTTGCACGAGCGGGACTTCTGGGCCGCCTTCAACCCCCACGCGCTCACCAGCACGCTGCTGCTGGGCGAGATGCGGGCCACCGACGCCGTGTCGGCCCTCGGCCACCTGCGCGACGCGGGGCTGACGCGGACGGTTCTGGCCAACTCGCTCCGCCTCGTCGTGGCGCAGCGCCTGGCGCGCCGGCCCGACCAGCGCCAGCGCGGCGCAGGCTCCGGCCTGACGCTGCTCTACGAGGCCCTCGAACCCGACCAGGAGTTCCGCGACCTGCTCCTGGCCGCCGCCCCTGTGGCGAGCCTGCGCGAGGCCTGCCGCCGCTCCGGCATGCGCTCGCTCGCCGATTGCGCCGACGACAAGGCTGCCCAGGGTCTGCTCGACCCAGACGAGGCCGAACGCGTGAGGAGCGAATCGCCGTGGACCTGCTTCCGCTCTTGAGCTTCATGCACAGGCAGGGCGCCTCTGACCTCCACCTCTCCACCGGCGTGCCCCCCATCGTGCGTGTGCACGGCGAGATGAAGCGGACCACCGCGCCGCCGCTCACCGCCGACCAGCTCCTCCCCATGCTCCACGGCATCATGGCCGAACCACAACGCAGGGAGTTCGAGGAGCGCCTCGAAACCGACTTCTCCTTCTCCACCGACTTCGCCCGCTTCCGCGTCAACGCCTTCACCCAGCGCCACGGGCCGGCGGCCGTCCTGCGCCGCATCCCCACCGAGGTCCTCCCACTCGAAAGGCTCGGCCTGCCCCCCATCGTCGGCGAGCTGGCAATGAAGGAACGCGGACTCATCCTCGTC
Organism: Planctomycetota bacterium; assembly: GCA_016872855.1. Lineage (GTDB taxonomy): Bacteria > Planctomycetota > PUPC01 > DSUN01 > DSUN01 > DSUN01. The sequence continues at coordinate 116 of VGYV01000434.1, read as the reverse complement.
ACAGGCCCCACCGGCTCGGGCAAGAGCACCACCCTCGCCAGCATCATTGACTACATCAACGAGCGCTCCCCAGACCACATCATCACCATCGAGGACCCCATAGAGTTCGTCCACGA
>VGYV01000433.1 GCA_016872855.1 Planctomycetota bacterium | reverse complement strand
ACGACTCGAATCACCGCCACGGCTCCAGATGGTGCGCACGTTCCGCCAAACCGTCCGCGAGGCCACAAGGTGCAGCCCCGCGAAGACCACGACGCACAGGAGGATCATGAGGATGGCGAGGGTCGTGTGCTGCCCCTTCTCGCCCGCCTCGATGAACATCTTGTAGATGCGGACCGGCATCGTTTCGGGGTGCTGGGCGACGACGCTGACGGCGCTGAAGTCGCTTATCGCCCGCCCCCAGGTGAGGATGCAGCCCATGAAGATGCCGCGCCAGGCGAGGGGGAACGTCACGCGGAAGAAGGTTGCAAACGGCCCGGCGCCAAGCGTCCGCGAGACGTGTTCCAGCCGCGGGTCCACGGCCTGGAACGCGGCCATCGCCGAGCGGATGAGGAAGGGGCAACTGAGGAAGGTCTGGGCCAGGACGATCCCTTTCCAGTCGTTGTCCAGCACGATCCCGAAGTTGGTGTTCAGCCAGACGCCGAGGGGCTGCTCCTTGCCGACGAGTTGAGCGATCGCGATGCCCACGACGGGCGGGGGCAGAACAATCGGAAGGTCAACCAGCGCGTCCAACACCCGGCGGCCAGGGAAATCGCTCCGCACCAGGAAGTACGCCAGCGGCACACCGAAGGCCAGCACCACAAGTGTCGTAGTGGTGGCCGTATAGATGCTCGTCCAGACCGCAGCGCGGGTGCCCTGCGCCGCCGCGTCGGAGCCGAGCAGGGCCGTCCTTAGGTCCTGGGGCGAGCGGCTTGCGCCCAGATTCACAAGCGGGAAGAGCACGGCCAGGAGCAGCACAAAGCCCAGGACGAAGCACGAGAGGACGAGATGGCTCCGCGTCTCCCGCGCCATCCTAACTTCCGCCAGGACAATGAGATAGAAGATGGCCAGGAGCACGAGCGTGGCCTCGGCGAAGAAGGGGAACACCAGGTAGGCCACGAGGAGGACGACCATGAAGCCGAAGGCCGTGGGCATGTGAAAAAGGGCGCTCGTGAGCAGCAGGAAGAGCGCGAAGAGCAGGAGGCGGTGTGTGCCCCCGAAGTGGAGGCGCTCAGATGGGGCAACGGCCACGAAGAGGGCGAAGAGGGCGACATACCAGCCCACGTAGGCCGCCCGCACCCACCGTGGCCGTAAGCTGATGTGGTATATGAGGTTATAGAGATAGAAGAGGTTGGCGGAGAAGATGAGGGTGCGTATCGTGGCCGCCCGCAGGTCGAGGCTCACCAAAGGCGCCAGCCAAATCGCCTCTCCCGCAGCGAACGCCACCGCCCCGGCTGCAAGGCACAGCGCTCTCTTGTTCGCCGTGGACAACTGCATCGCCTTCCCGGCCTCTTCGCAGGGCCATTCCCCCTGCGATCATTCGCTCCCTGGGCGAAAGCCGTGACCCGTTGGTCACTACGGGACGAAACGAGAGGCCACGGGGACGGTCTGGCCGGATTCCGAAGCCTCGAGCGCGGCAAGAGTTATGTCGAGCGTGTGATAGGCGGCCTCGCCTGGGCAAGTGAGGCACTTGCCTGTGCGAATGCCCGCTGCAAGATCCAGTGGCCCCCGGGCCCACTCGACGCCGGGGAACGGCTCGCCCAGAAGCGGCAGCGGCTTCCACTCCCGCTCGCCTGCCCTGCACAGGTCCAGCTTCGAGTTGAAGCCGACCACGGAGTCGAGCCTCAGCGAGCCGTCGGTGCCGTGGACCTCGATGCCCGTCTGCGCGCTCTTGACCCCGAAGAAGCTGGCCGTGAGGCGCCCGTGGGCGCCGCAGGCGAACTCCATCAGCACGCACGTGTGGTCGGGATTGGTCGCGGTGAGCTTCTGCCCCGCGTTCGGCCCCGAGGCGATCGTGCGCTCGGGCAGCCGCACGCCGCCCATCGCCCGCACGGCGCTCACGGAGCCGAGAATCTGGATGAGGACGCTCAGGGGATAGCAGCCCACGTCGAAGAGCGGCCCGGCCCCCCGACCGTAGAAGGGGGCGGGGGCGGGGTGCCAGGACTCGATGCGGCTCCAGTTCATCTCGGCGTAGACCTCCTTCACTTCGCCGACCAGGCCCTCGTGCACCACCTTCTTGAGTGTCTGCTGGGCCTCGCCGAGGATGACGAATGGGGAGCAGCCGAAGAGCAGGCCCTTCCTTGCCGCCAGGTCCACGCACGCTCGCCCATCCTCGCGGGTGGCGGCGAGGGGCTTCTCGCTGTGAACGTGTTTGCCGCCGCGCAGCAGCCGCTGCGTCACCTCGGGGTGAGCGAGGTGGACCGTGAGGTTGAGCCCCGCCTCGACCCGGGAGTCGGCGATCAACTCGTCGAGACTGGCGTACTGCGTGCCGCCGTACTTCGCGACGAACGCCTTGGCCGCCTCGGCGTTGAGGTCATAGGCCCCGACGATCTCCACCTTGTCGGCGTGCTTCTTCATCGAGTCGGCATACGGCCCCGCGATGTTGCCGCAGCCGACGAATCCGAACCCCACAGGCCCCGTCTTGCCCATCGTCTTCTCCTCGATAGTACGCCCCTTCAGGGCTGGTTCTGCTTCTTCCGGGCGACCCAGGGGGTTGCCCTGGGCTATCATAGTACGCCCCCTCGGGGCTAAGACGCGATGCGGCACCGCGGGTCAGCAGACGGCGCCCTCCCGAACGTTCCAATACGTTCGGGAGGGTAGTGGCCGAACTCCCTTCCATTACCCTCCCGAAGGTATTGGAACCTTCGGGAGGGAAGTGGTTCCTCACTTGCCAGAGAGAACGACCTTGCCCTTGCTCACGAGAGATAGCTCGTTGCCAGCGGAGAGCGAGATCGTGTCGTCTGAATCCCCGACGCGAATGGTGACGGTCGTGCCAGTTACCTCGACGGCGCTGACCGCTGCCTTCCGGTCGTTGAGGACTGGCTCAAGGACAGCGGCGAAGGCGGCCTCGGTGCCGTGGCGCGTGACCATGATGAGGGGCACGCGGTCGAGAATGGAGGCGCAGGGGCCGTCGCCGATCAGCACCTCGGTCTTGGGAGCGCCGGCCATCCAGAGGTGTGTGGTAATCGCCTTGCCGTGGAACTGGGCGTGGACGGGGCCGTCGGTGGAGCCGGCCTTGATGTTCTGGATGTATTCCATGCCGACGAAGTTGTCGGGGGCCTTGCCTAGCTCTTTGGCGGCGTCGCATTCGATGGCCGTGCCGCGGTTGTGGTAGACCCAATCGAAGCGGCGGGGCTTGTCGGAGCTCAACTGGTCGAGGATGAGGAGATAGCTGGGCGTGAGGACGAGGAGGCGCTTGTGCTTGACGCCTGGGTAGGCGGCGTCGCAACTGGCGAGGGCGGCGGCGTATTCGTCGTTGGCGGCGAAGAGTTCCAGCTTGCCGCTCGCGGGACGCTGGGGCTGCTTGTCCACGAGGACCGTGTTGTGGCTGAGGGTGGGCTTGTACCAGTTGCGGTGGATGGGCAGGCGGTAGGCCTGGGACGCGGCGCGGCCGGGGTCAACGCCAAGCTCCTCCTTGTGGCCGAAGAGGACGAAGGAGAGCTTGTCGAAGTGGCCGTGGAAGCCGCCGTAGGGACCGAAGGTGAAGGCCGCGGTGAGGCCGGCCTCGCCTCTGGTGCGTAGTATGGCGTGGCCGGCGCTGCGGAAGACCTTGCTGGTGAGCGCGGGGAGCTGGGCCGTTACGCTCGTGTCGCGTCCGAGCATCACCGATTGCCAGTAGGGCGCCTGGGGCAAGAGAGGGAGCAGCTCGGGGTCCTTGGTGGCGGCGTAGGCGTACTCCATGAGCCAGCCAGCGCCGCGGGCCGAGGCCCGCACGTCGTCGCCCCAGCGCGGCAGCGAGCCGTCGGCCATCGTGTAGTGGACGGGCAGCGTGTACATCTTCCGTAGCGTTGGATGGCTCCAGAGGTCAATGCCCAGCCGGCGGGCGTATTCCGCGATGAGGGTCATGGCGTGAAGGGTGTAGAAGTGATAGCCCCAGCTATTCTCGTACCACATACCCTCGTCGGAGACCGAGACCTTCATCTGCTCGACGAAGCCGTTGTGGGGCTGGGCGATGGCCTTCCCGATCCAGGAGCCGTCGCCGAGCACTGCCCCGCCCGCGATCATGCCGGCGTTGTGCCAGGTCTGCCAGTTGCCCTTGCCGCCCTTGTGTTTGTCCATATTCTTGAGCATCGGCACGAGGAGTCCGTCGCGGATGGCGGCGCGGTCGGCCTCCGACAGAGCGTCCCAGATGAGGTCGCAGGCGGGCGCGATGTCGCCCGCCATGCTCGCCGCCTCGTTGAGGGTCTGCTCGAAGAGGTGGCCGCCCGAGACGATTGTCCAGGGGCTTGGGCTGCGGCTCGCTGAGTGATAGGGATACTTCAGGTAGCGTTCGGCGTAGCCGAGGAGCACCTTGGCCGCGAGCTCGGCGTAACGCTTCTCGCCCGTGAGGGCGTAGGCCCAGGCCGCGTTCGTGGCGTTGGCGATGTTGCGGTAGTGCTGGTGCTCGTAGACCACGTCGTCGTACGGCTCGCCCGAGTAAACGGTCTTGCAGCGAGGGCATTCGTGGTGGGTCTCGTCAACGGTCTTGAGGGCGAGCTGACACTTGTCGCACTGATACCACTGGTTGTGCTGTCCGCCGCGGGGCGGGAAGACGACGGGCTTGCCGAGCGCATCGTCGGCCTGCCGCACCACTCGAGCGACGGCGTCCTGGGCCGGCCCCGTGGCCTTGAGCGCCGCCCGAAGCCGCGCAAGCTCCTCGGGCGTGGCAGCGATGACTGGGTGCTTGAGCTCCTTGGGCAATTGGATGGGCGGCACCTTCCACTCCTCGGCGGCCGCGGCTGATACAGCGGTCAAGGCCAGGATCGCCAGCAGGCTCATGCGCTGTGCCTCCTTGCGTTGAGAGGTTCGCCCCCGTATTATATCGGGCGGCCGGCTGAGCACAAGCATCACTACCCTCCCGAAGGTATTGAAACCTCCGGGAGGGAAAGGAGCAGGCGCCCTCCCGAACGTTCCAATACGTTCGGGAGGGTAACGTCACACCGTCACATGAGGAGGCACGACATGGTTCGATGGTGGACGATGGCGGCGTTTCTTCTCGGGACATTCGCCGTGCCCAAGGCAGGAGAGGAGAAGATGCAGGAGAAACCAGGCGTGCTCCGGCTGAATCTGCGCACCCGCGTCGAGGAGCCGAAGGGGAGCGGGCAGTGGAAAGAGGCCGTCACGGCGAAGGAACTGCTCCCGGCGGAGACGGCGCTCCTGCTGTGCGACGTGTGGGACGTCCATTGGTGCAAGGGCGCCAACGAGCGCCTCGCCAAGCTGCTCCCCCGAATGGCCGAGGTCGTCAAGTTCCTCCGCGCGAGCGGCGTGCTGATCATCCACGCCCCGAGCGACACGATGAAGTTCTACGAGGGCACGCCGCAGCGCAAGCGCGCCCAGGCCGCCCCGCAGGTGAAGCCGCCCGAGCCCAGGAAGCTGCCCGACCCGCCCCTGCCCATTGACGCCAGCGACCAGGGCTGCACCGACGACCCGCCCTGCCGCGTCCACGGCCCCTGGAAGCGCGAGCATCCCGCCATCGAGGTCGCCGAGCAAGACGCCGTCACCGACAAGGGCGGCGAGGTCTACAGCCTCCTCCAGCAGCGCGGCATCAAGACCCTCATCATCTTCGGCGTCCACACCAACATGTGCGTCCTCCACCGCTCGTTCGCCATCAAGCAGATGACCCGCTGGGGCGTCCCGTGCGTGCTCATCCGCGATCTCACCGACACGATGTACAACCCGAAGCGCCCGCCCAATGTCCCCCACGACCGTGGCACCGAGCTGGTCGTCGAGTTCATCGAGCAGCACTGGTGCCCCACCGTCCTCAGCGACGACCTTCTCAAAGTGCATCCCGCGCCACAAGCGGGCCAATGACCCTGGCGAAGTTGGGCAGAAAGGAGAAAGGGAAGACCTGACCCCAGCGACTTGGCCCCAACGACTGAGCCTAGGCTCCTCGCCGCGGAGACCGTGCCCCGGGCATTGCACGCACCTTAAGCAGAGACATTGAGCGCGGGCGCGGCCTCGTGGCCGCGCCCCGTGGGTCTCGGGCAGATCAGGCGGAGAGCCTGCGGAGAGTCACTTGATCACCACGCAGCACGCAGGCGAGCCCTTGGCGCAACCGCACTTGGCGCATACGGGCTGGCCGGGCTTGCAGCACAGGTCGGTGCCCTTGATCTGCCCGCACTTGCCGCACAGCGGCACGTCGGGGCCTTTCTGGATCTTGCAGCACCCCGGGGCACCCTTGGTGAGGCCACACTTGCTGCATGCGGTGGCCCCCGGCAGGCAGCAGAGGGCTGAGCCCTTCACTTGGCCGCACTTGCCACAGAGCGTCAGGCCCGCGGCCGCCGCCTTCCCGCCTTCCGGTGCCTTGCAGCCGCACGGCAGCCCCAAAGCCAGGGCCCCCGCGAAGGCAATGAACACTCTCCGAACCATGTGCCACGCTCCTCTCCCGGCCCTGACCGCCGGCTGATAGAGGGCCGCCGGCAAAGCCCGCCGTCCCCTACCGACAGGATAGCGCCGCGTCTGCGCGCGATCAAGCGGTGAGTTGCCTAGGTGTGGTTGTAGGGTCAGAGGTCAGCCCCCAGGTTGTTGTCCCTTGGGTCTTGGCGCGCTGGGGCTTGCTGGTTGGGCCGGATGTGATACAATGTACTACGAAGGAAGGGGCCGCGCTTGAGAGTCCGAGAGTTCGAATGGGATGAAGGGAATGAGCCCCATATCGAGTTGGGGCATGGGATCAGTGCCGATGACACGAGCAGGCGGTCCGGAAGCTGGCGACGATGCGGGCAGTGCCGTTCCAGACTCTCATTCGCCAGTGGATCGCTGAACGTCTTGCGTCCGAGCTGAAGTCCTGAGAACGCGGTTTCGCGTCTCCGGTTCCGGGTTTCGCGTTGGGGCGTGCCGTGCGTGCTGGTCCGCGATCTCACCGACACGATGTACAACCCCAAGCGCCCGCCCAATGTCCCCCACGACCGTGGCACCGAGCTGGTCGTCGAGTTCATCGAGAAGCACTGGTGCCCCACCGTCCTCAGCGACGACCTGCTGAGCCTGCGGCCCCCGGCACAAGCGGGTCAATGACCCCACAGGTTGGGCGTGACCCCAACGACGCTTGACAATGGGAAGACGGCGGCATAGAATGCCATGGGCACGGGCCGCCACGGACTCCAAGGGACACCGGGACAGTCCCTGCGTGGCACCGTGGCTGTGCAAGACAAGAGGGCCTACCTATGAGCGTCGCAACCCAGGTAACTGCCGAAGAACTGCTCCTGATGTCCCGCAACGAGGGCGACTACGAGCTCATC
>VGYV01000432.1 GCA_016872855.1 Planctomycetota bacterium | reverse complement strand
CACCTGCTCGTGCGCCTGCTCCAGGACCTTCTCGAAGGCCGCGTAGTCCCTTGCTTCCTCGAACAGGCGCACCCCGGGGGTCGCCCGGTTGAAGGCATGGAAGACGACCTCACTCGCGGCCTCTCGGTAAGGCATGGCCACATTGTACCCGTTTCTCAGCCCAAGCGCAAGCAAAAAAGACACCCGCTGTCTTTTTTGCGGTCAGAAGCGAACTCATCTGCGTAAATATCTCACTTGTTGGACGTTACGGCGAGAGACAGCTTCGGTGGTCGCGAAAAGACAGCGGGTGTCTTTTTCAGCGGCGGCTGAGGCGCTCGTAGAGCCGGTTGTAGTAGAGAGCGGCCTCGACGGGGGTGTTGGGGGGGATCATGTTGGTGACGCCGATGAAGTAGCCGGGGCAGCGGCGGCCAATGGTGATGCAGCGCTCGACCTCGGCGCGGATGCGAGCTTTCGAGCCGCTGAGGAGCGCTCGCGTATCTACATTCCCGATTAGGACATGCGTCTGCCCGTAGCGTTCGGCAAGGACGCGGAGGTCGGTGAGGGGCTCGAAGAAGAAGCCTGCCACACCGCAGGCCGCGATGTCGTCGTGGCTGTAGACGACATCGTAGTTCCAGGCGCGGATGAAAGCGAGGCGGGCCTGGTGCTTGAGCTCGCCCGGGCTCTCGACGCTGACGGGGATGCCGGTGACCGCCTTGACTAGTTCCCAGTGGCACTCGGCGTCGAACTCGCTTCGCGGGATGCGGCGCGGCATTTCGAGGTTGAACGCGGCCCAGCCGTCCTCGTAGCTCATCCTACATGCCTCCGGGTTCTCGCGGGTGTCTTCGCGGGAGGGCGAGGCTCCGGCCGAGCCGTCCCCCCCGTGGACGGCGCGGCTCAGCAGGAGCTTCGCCCTCCCCTGCTCACATCTCGGCGCCCGGCTGGAGGAGGGTGAAACCGGTTTGCGGGTCCTTCACGCGGGTGGCGGGGGCGCCGAGGATTTCGCAGAGGATGGCCTCGCCCACAAGCCAGGTGGTGACGCCGGGCCGCAGGCAGCCTGTGAGGGTGGCGCCGGACCGCCCGAGGGTGCCGTGGATGTGGAGGACGGGCTTCCCGGCCTCGTTTGGCGCGAGGACACCGACGGCTGCGACCTCGTGCGCGCCGTCCACCGGCAGCAGCATCGGGTCGGGCGGCATCGCGTCGGACCGCCTCGGCCCCACGACCACCTGGCCGCCGCCGATGCCGCCGAGCAGGACGACCTGGGCGACGCGGACGCCCTTCTCCTCCGCGAATCGCTCGATGCACTCGGGCACCACGTCGCCACCCTCGAGGCGGAGCACGAACACGCGGCCTACAGTGCCTTCACACGCTTTCATGTGCTTTGCCCTCGCTGCCGGCTCTCCCGTGCCTGCGCGCCCTCGCGGCGCGGCACGCTGGCATTGTAGCTGCATGGCACTCGCCCGGCAAGGAGCGGAGCGCACTTGCGCGCGATGGGGCGTTCCTGTTCGTAGTTCGGCCTTTAGGCGGTCTTGGCCGTTGCCAAGCCGGACGGAAGAACCGCGTAAACGCCGAACTACGAACCAAGATGGGCAGCGCGCAGGTCCGCTATTGCACCCCCACCCGCGAATGCCGTTTGATTTGCCGGGAAGGGGCGGTATAATCTGTGTGTCTGCGGCGAGTGCAGGAGGGGCCGAGCATGGGCGAAGCGGACCAGGTGCGGGCGCGGGTGGCCTTCCGCGGCCACGTGCAGGGTGTGGGATTCCGTTACACGGCCCGCCACGTGGCGGCCTCGCACGCGGTGACGGGTTTCGTGAGGAACGAGCCTGACGGCTCGGTGCTCCTGGTGGCGGAGGGGACGCGGGGAGAGGTTGGGGCGTTCGTGGACGCGGTGGCGGCGGAGCTGGCTCCGTACATCCGCGAGCGCGAGGTGTGGTGGGAGGAGGCGACGGGCGAGTTCGACGGGTTCGGGATTCGCCACGGGTGGTGAGGGGCCAGGCGGCCCCAGGGCGGAGAGAGGCGAGTTGCGCTACTGCGTGTTTGGCGACATACATGGGAACCTCGAGGCGCTCGAGGCGATGGTGGCCGACGCACGGCGCCAGGGGGCCGAGCGCTACGTGTGCGTGGGCGACATCGTGGGCTACGGCGCCGACCCCGTGGAGTGCGTGGACCGCGTGCAGGGGCTGACGACGCAGATCGTGGCCGGGAACCACGACTGCGCGGTGGTGGGGCGAACGGAATTGGAGTATTTCAACCACTACGCCCGCGACGCGGTGGTGTGGACGCGGACCCAGCTTTCGCCGAGCGACAAGGCGTTCCTGCGCGACCTGCCGCTCACGCTCGAGGTGGACGGGATGAGGATCGCGCACGCCACGCTCGACAAGCCATACGAGTTCGGCTACATCGAGTGCGAGGCCTCGGCCCGGCGGTCGTTCGACGCATTGGAGGGCACAGTCGCCTTCGTGGGCCATTCACACGTGCCGCGCGCGTTCTTCGCCTTCCCCACCGAGAAGCAGATACTCTACTCGAAGGACCAGGAGCTCGAGCTCGACAAGTCGGGGAAGGCGATCGTCAACGTGGGGAGCGTGGGGCAGCCGCGTGACAACGATCCGCGCGGGTCTTACGCGGTGTACGACAGTTCGAAGCGCACGGTGATCATCCGCCGTGTGAGCTACAGCGCGGAGGCCGCGATGCAGAAGATCGTGGCCGCGGGCCTGCCCGCCGTGCTCGGGCAAAGGCTGCTCTACGGGCGTTGAGCCCCACGGGTCCCGCAGTTCGTAGTGCGGCCTTCAGGCCGTATCCTAGACTGGCGGCCTGCCCGCGAAGATACGGGCTGAAGCCCGCACTACAAACGTGGCTTCTCTTGTACGTGACTTTCCGGAGCAAGAACCCCTGAGAACCGCGATTGCCTATGGGCGGCGCCGGCTGGAGCTTCGGTTGCCGGCGGACGCGCATGAATTGCGCCCCGAGGCGCCCGAGCCGCTCCCGAGGCCGGTCGAGGCCATCCTGGAGTCCCTTCGCCGCCCGCTGGGCCCCCCACCCCTCCGCGAGCTGGCCGCGGGGCGGCGCCACGCGTGCGTCGTGGTGTCCGACATCACGCGGCCCGTGCCCTACCGCCTCCTCCTGCCGCCCCTCCTGGCGGAGCTGGAGGGCGCGGCCGGGCGCATCACCCTCCTCGTGGCCACGGGCACCCATCGCGCGAGCACGGTGGAGGAGAAGCGGGAGATGTTCGGCCCCGACGTCGTCACCCGCTATCCCATCGTGGACCACGATTCGCGCGATCCCGCGCAGCTTGCCGCCCTCGACCGCCGCACGTCCAGCGGCACGCAGGCCTGGGTGAATCGCCTCTACCTGGAGGCTGACCTGCGGATTCTCACGGGCCTGGCCGAGCCGCACTTCATGGCCGGCTACTCGGGCGGCCGCAAGGCCATCTGCCCAGGCCTGGTGGACCTGCGGACGATTCAGAAGTTCCACGGGCCGGGCTTCCTCGAGGACCCGCGCGCGGCCAGCGGCGTGCTGGAGGGCAACCCGTGCCACCGCGAGGCGGACGAGGTGGCGCGCATCGCGGGAGCGGAATTCACGGTGAACGTGGCGCTCGACCTCCAGCGGCGGCTGGTGGGCGTCTTCGCAGGCGGCCTCGACGCAGCGTTCGAGGCCGCGGTGGCGAAGGTGGACAGCTACTGCCGCGCTGAAGTAGCGGAGCCGGCCGACATCGTCGTCACCTCGGGCGGCGGCTACCCGCTCGACAAGACGTTTTACCAGACCGTGAAGGGCATGGTCGGCGCGCTCCCCGCCGTGCGCGAGGGCGGGGTCGTCCTCATCGCCTCCGAGTGCAGCGAGGGCATCGGCAACCGCGAATACGCCGAGCTGATGTTCCGCTACGAGGGCCGCCACGAAGCGTTCCGCCGCGACATCGTCGCCCGCGAGGCGGTGGAGCAGGACCAGTGGGAGTTCGAGGAGCAGTGCAAGGTGCTGGCCCGCGTGGGCGTGGAGGGCCTGGTGGTCTGCACGGGGGGCATCGAGGGGGCCACGCTGCGGCGCTTGTCGGTCACGCCCGCCGCCGCGCTCGGTGGCGAGGGGGGGCCGGAGGCTCAGCTCCAGGGGGCGCTGGACGCCTTGCTGCTGCGGCGGCCTGGCGCCCGGGTGATTGCGATCCCCGACGGGCCATACGTCCTGGCCACCATCAGGTTGTGGCCTGGTCCGTAGTTCTCTGGCCCGTTCTTGAGAATGTCGGAATGTCGCGGCGCTCACCCGGCCGCGCGCCGCGGCGACGGAAACGGGCCGCCGCGGTTGACAGGCGGACGCCAAATGGCTATCCTGCTGTGGCGGCGTCTCCGTGCCTTTGCGGGTCCGCACTCCTGAGGGTGGCTGCGCGCCGATGAGCCAGATGACCCCTGCCGAACGAATCCTGGCTGCCCTCCGCCGCCAGGAGCCGGACCGGATCCCCCACTTCGAATGGATCATTGACCGCCGCGTGCGCGACGCCATCTGCCCAGGCGCCTCGATGGAGGAGTTCACCGTCCGCATGGGCCTCGACGCCATTCTCACCGCCCCCGACTTCAAGAAGGAGCGGCTCGGCCCCGGCCTCGCCCGCAGCGAATGGGGCATGGTCATGAAGGACTCGGGCGAGGAGCACGGCGTCGCCGTCGAGCACCCCGTCCAAACCCTGGACGCGCTCCGCAAGTACCGCCCACCCGACCCCCACGCCCCCGGCCGCTACGCGAGCATCGAGCGCGTGGTCGCTCGCTACAAGGGGCGGCTCGCCGTCGGCGTCCACCTCAACGACGTCTTCTCCATCCCCCGCTACCTTGCGGGCTTCGACACCCTGATGATGGCCTTCGCGGCCGAGCCCGAGCTGGTGCACCGCCTCGTCGAGGTCTCAGTGAGCACGAACATCGAAATGGCCCGCGAGGTGGCGAAGCGGGGCGTTGACTTCGTGTTCACGGGCGACGACTATGCGTCGGCCAGCGGCCCATTCGTCTCCCCCGCCATGTTCCGCGAGTTCCTCTATCCCGGCCTCAAGCGCGTGATGGCCGCCTTCAAGGACTGCGGCCTGCCCGTCATCAAGCACAGCGACGGCGATATCCGCCCCGTCCTTGACATGATCCTCGATTCGGGGATTGACTGCCTCGACCCGATCGATCCGATGGGCGGGCTGGACATGGCCGAGTTCAAGCGGAAGTACGGCGGCCGCATCGCCCTCAAGGGCAACGTGAATTGCGCCCAGACCCTCACCTTCGGCACCGAGAAGCAGGTGGTGGAGGAGACGCTGGCCGTCATACGCGCCGCCGGGCCGGGCGGCGGCCTCATCGCCTCGTCCTCCAACAGCATCCACTCATCCGTCAAGCCAGGCAACTACCTGGCGATGTGGAACACCATTCGCGCCTATGGCAGGTACCCGCTTCAACTGGAGGGGTGGAAGGACTCGGGGGCCATCGAGGCGTTCTCATGACGCGTGACCCGTGACGCGTGACTCGGAGGCCCGCTCTCTTGGCTTGGTCACGCGTCACGGGTCACGCGTCGTGCGCAAGCCGCTGAGGAGCAAGGCATGGACTACCTTGTGGGGATCGACCTCGGCTCGACGAGTCTGAAGGCGGTCATCTACGATCTCAAGGGCAACGCGGTCGCCAAGGCCAGCCGCCCGACCGAACGCTTCAACCCCGACCCCGCCCACCCCGACTGGGCAATCTGGAAGCCCGAGCAAATCTGGGGCGGCGTCTGCGAAGCACTCAAAGAGGCCATCTCGAAGCTCGACAGCTCTTCTCCCGGCGCGCGGCACGCGGGACGCGGCACGCATGCCATACGCGGCGTAGCCGTCACGGGCATGGGCATGGATGGCGTCCCAATGACGAAGGAAGGGAAGTGGCTTTATCCCTTCATCAGTTGGCACTGCGCCCGCACCAAGCCGCAACACGAGTGGTGGCTGAACAACATCGGGGCCGAAAAGCAGTTCAGCATCAGCGGCAACCCCGTCTGGGCCATCAACTCGGCCCTCCGCATCCTCTGGATGCGCGAGAACGAGCCAGACATCCTCAAGAAGGCCCACAAGTGGCTGCTGATCGAGGACTTCGTGAACTTCATGCTCTGCGGGGAGTTTGCGACCGACTACTCGATGGCGTCGAACACTCTCCTGCTCGACCAGCGGACGCGCACCTACTCGGACGAGTTGCTGGAGATTTCGGGCATAGACCGCAATCTCCTCGCCGGCCCGCGGCCCAGCGGCACGATTCTCGGTGAGGTGCATGCGAAAGCCGCCAAGGCGACCGGGCTGCCCAAGGGCACGCCCGTGGTGCTGGGCGGGCACGACTTCCTGTGCGGGGCGCTGCCGGCCGGGGCGTTCAAGCCGGGCGTCGTCCTCTCCGTCCTCGGCACGTGGGACATCGTTGTCGCCGCCATCCCCGAGCCCGTGCTCACGATGGAGGTGTGCAAGATGGGCACGTGGGTGGACTCCCACGTGGCCCGCGACATGTGGGCGGTGATGGGCTCGGCCGTGGCCGCCGAAATGCTCGAATGGTTCCGCGACCAGTTCGGCTCCGACGAGAAGCGGCGGGCCGAGGCCGAGGGGGGAGTTGACTGGGATTACCTCATGGCCGCGGCCGCCGCCTCGCCGCCAGGCGCACACGGGGCCATGTTCCTCCCCCACATGTCCGGCAGCAGCTTCCCCATCGTGGACCCCAATTCCTCCGGGGCATTCGTCGGCCTCCGCAACATCGTGACGAAGGGCGACATGGTCCGCGCCGTCGTCGAGGGCCTCAGCTACCAATTCCTCCAGATTCTCAAGGGCCTCGAGAGCGGCTTTGGCCTCAAGGCCGAGTCGCTGGTCGCCGTGGGCGGCGGGACGAAGAACCGCTTCGCCATGCAGAACAAGGCCGACATGGCGGGCAAGCCGATCGAGACGCCCGAGATCGAGGAGGCCACGCCCCTCGGCGCTGCCATCCTGGCCGGCATCGGAGTCGGCCTCTACCGCGACGAGCAGGACGCCTTCGGCCACGTGGCCCGGCCCGGCCGCGTCTACGAGCCCGACCCGGCGCTCACTGCGCGGTACGCCGAGTGGTACGGGACCTTTGAGCGGCTCTATCCCGCCCTCAAGGAGGTGCACGGGCGGCTGCGGGGACAGGGGTGAGCGGCGCTCACAGGGCCTACAGGTCCCTGGCGAGGAGACAACTCTCCCCCTCTCCCTTGGGGAGAGGGTCGGGGTGAGGGTGCTTCTGGTACTGGGCCAGGCGTCTCGAAGGCACCCTCACCCGCCCGCCTCCGCTGAAGCTGCGGCGGGCGGCCCCCCC
>VGYV01000431.1 GCA_016872855.1 Planctomycetota bacterium | reverse complement strand
CATCAACTGGCCCTTCGGCGTGGAGCCGAAGAACCCGGGCGACGTCCTGCCCAAGCTCCACCGCGACTCGGTCTACGAGTACTTCGTCTTCCGCAATCGCTGGAAGGACGCCGACGACATCGTGGTCACGGCCCTCCTCAACGCCATGCCAGAGGTGAAGCCCCAGGAGGTCATGGCGTGGGGCTTACGGGGCCTGCGCCTCTCATTCACCTCCCCCGCCCGCGGCAGGGTGAAGGAGGTGCTGGCCGCCGCCGACCGGTCGGGCATCATCTCGACCGGCGAGTCGTCGCTGGCTGTGGACTTCAGCAAGGCAAGCGGGGCGGACGCGCTGATCGTCGTCGCGCCCGTCGAGAAGGGCGAGCCGAAGGCCCCCAAGGACCCGAAGGCGAAGGCGGGTCGCTACGAGGCTGGCGGGGTCGGCTTCCACGTGATGACCCTCTCCGCCAGCGGCCGACACCCCGAGGTCAAGGCCGAGGGCGACACACTCCTCATTGGCAAGCAGTCCGTCAGATTGGATGGCAAGAAGATCGTCCTCGGCGTCTTCCCCCCTGCCACCCCATGAGCGAAAGGGGCGACACGATGGCTCGCCACGATACCTGGTTGGAGAGAAGCCCCCGATCGGTGTTCACCCCTGTGGGCGGGGCGTCTCTGCCCCGCGCGGGGCGCAGAGGCCCCGCCCACAGCGGCGTGGGGCCGTGGGCCAGGACTGGCAGATTCCCGTTCGTCGGCGCGTTTCTCGTGTGTGCGGCGCTCCAGCCTGCGATGGCGGCGACGCCTCCACGCAAGCCCCTGCCCGAAGGCAACGCCGGCATCGCCGCCAAGCACCCAGGTGACAGGGGGATCGAGAAGGACCCCGCCGTCGTCTTCGTCGAGGCATTCGACGCCGCGGCGGTTGACGATCTGAAGAGCCGCTGGGACGGGGTGAAGAACCCCGACATCATGACGCTCTCGGATGACGTGCCGGCGGGAAGCGGCACCAAGCGGTCGCTGCTGATGACCCATGTGGGCGGCAAGGGCGACGGCGCGAACCTCTACCGCCGCCTCCTGCCAGGCTACGAAAAGCTCCACGTCCGCTTCTACGTGAAGTTCGACCCCGATTGCGGCCCCATCCACCACTTCTTCCACGTCGGCGGCTACAACCCGCCCACCCGCTGGGCGCAGGGCGGGGCGGGCACGCGGCCGCGCGGCAACGAGCGCTTCACCACCGGCGTCGAGCCCTTCGGCAACGCCTGGCGCTGGGACTTCTACAGCTACTGGATGGAGATGCGCGGCAGCCCGCCGCGGGGGCAGACGTGGGGCAACTCGTTCCTCAGCGACGCCGCCGTGAAGGCCGAACGCGGCAAGTGGGTCTGCGCCGAGCTGATGATGAAGCTCAACGACGTCGGCGACTCCAACGGCGAGCAGGCCCTCTGGATTGACGGCAAGCTCGTCGGCCACCTGGGCAAGGGCTTCCCCAAGGGCAAGTGGACCTTCGACCGCTTCCTCAAGGACCAGGGGGGCGACGCCATCCGCTGGAACGACGCGAAGGGCGACCGCGAGCGCTTCCGCGTGGCCGAGGGCGGCGAGCCCTTCGAGGGCTTCCGCTGGCGCAACAACGAGGCCCTCAAGATCAACTTCCTCTGGCCCCTCTTCTACATCACCAAATCGCCCGACGGCCACGTCAGCAAGGTCTGGTTCGACCAGATCGTCGCCGCCCGCGACTACATTGGGCCGCTCGCGCCGGCCGCTGCGGGTAAGAGCAAGGAATGAGGCGCCAAGCTTCGACCATCTGCTTCGGAATCTCCTTGGCGTCCTTGGCGTCTTGGCGGTCCGCACGCAAGTAACCGTTCATCCCTCCCCTGCCGCCGCTTGCGCTTCCGCCGCTCCCGTCGTAGAATGCTCTCAGGAACTCGGAAAGGAGCCGCGACATGTCCAGTACCGCCGGCTTGACCCACCGCGGGCTCGCCCACCGCGGGCGCGACTACTACGACGACCACCTCCGCGCCAAGCTCGAGCCCCAGTACAACGGCAAGTTCCTCGCCCTCGAACTCGACTCAGGCGACTACGAGATGGGCGACACCCAGCTCGAGGCCCTCGACCGGGCTGAGGCCAAGCACCCCAACAGCGTGTTCTACATTCACAGGATTGGCTACCGCACTGCCGCCCGCATCGGCGCCCAGCTCCAGGAGGAGCCCGCATGATGGCCGGCCGCATAACGCCGGAACTCGAAGCCATCGTCCCTTTGGAGGTGCGGGCATTGGGCGGCGGGCCAGAGACAGTGCATGCCGTGCTCGATACAGGGTTCTCTGAGGCGCTGGCCCTGCCTTTCGCCACCATCGCCCGCCTGGGCCTGGCTTATCGCGGCAACGAGCTTGTCACCCTAGCCGATGGCAGCGAGACCGAGGTGGGCATGTACAGGGCTATCGTCGAGTGGCACGGGCACGTTCGCCCCGTAACCGTCTTTGCAGTCCACGGCTCCGCGCTTTTCGGCATGGCCCTCGTCGCAGGGAGCCGGGTCACCCTCGACGCTGTCCCCAACGGCCCCGTCCACATCCAACCCCTCGCCTGAAAGCCGGCAGCCGAAGGCCTTTTCCCCAACTGGACAACACGCTTCCGTCTGGCTGAGTAACTCGCCACGATTCTGAATCAGGAGGCCCCGGGTAGCTGTGACCGCACGAAGGTTGATCGCTGTGGGCGGGGCGTCTCTGCCCCGCGCAGGGTGACGCGGGGCGCAGAGGCCCCGCCCACACTGATTCAGAATCGTGGCGAGTTATTTGGGAATGCGTAGATATGCGTTCTCCGCGAAGGAGGCCGATGAGGAAGACAATGCTGGCAGGGGTGTGCCTGGCCCTTTGCGGTGCGGCGCGCGCTGGCGAGGGCGTGACGGTGCTGGAGGCGGAGAAGCTGGCAGCCGGCAAGGGCGAGGTGTTCCGCGACAAGGCGGCTTCGGGCGGCCAGGTGGCCATCGTGCGCTGGGGGCGGATGCTCGAGGCCTCGCCCAAGCTGCCGCCCGGCCTCTACGAGGCCACAGCCTGGGTTTCCGCGCATCCCGTCGAGTTGCTCCACCGCCTCGCCGTGACGTTTCAGGCCGGCGGCGAGCAGCGGACCGCTCAGGCCGCCTGGTTCGACCGCTCGGGCATCTACATCCCCATCACCCTGCGCGTCGCCCACGCGGGCGGCCCGCTGCCGCTCGCCCTCGACGCCACAGGTTCCTCTGGCTTCGATGGCATGCGACGCCAGAAGAGCGAGGAGGAGGCCGAGTACCTGAAGCAGTTGGAGAAGGAGTTCCTGGGCAAGGGCACGATTGACAAGGGCGGCGAGAAGGAGGACGGCCTGGGCGAGCTGGAGGAGGGGAAGGACCTCCGCTCCCTCGGCCCGCAGGAACTCTACGTCGCCTGTGACCGCATCGAGGTGCGCAAGCTCGCCGACCTGGAGGCCGTCGTCACTGCCGTCCGCGTGGACAAGGTTCACTACCTCCCCGGCGAGGAGGTGAGGGCCGAGGTTGACGCGCGAAGTCTTGCGGAGTTGAACAACTCCGCAAGACTTCCCAGCCACTTCCGCCTCACGGCGCTCGAGGTCCGTGAACGCTCGACCAGCCGCACCGTGTTCGAGAAGGACGTGCCGCTCGGCGAGGAACCGACAACGATCTCCTTCAGCTACAAGCTCGACGACGCGGAGTTCGGCCGTGAGCTTCTCGCCGTGGCGAGCCCGCCCGGCAAGGCTCTCGAGGCCGCGCCCGCGGCCCTGGCCGATCCCGCCACCAGCTTCCCCGGCAGCCGCTCCGAGGTCTTCGGCGTCAGCCGCAATGTCTACCGTGTCGGCATCACTGGCTCCTCAGGCGGCCACCACAAGGCGGGGATGACGGCGACCGACTTCGCCAAGGTCATGCAGGCCAACAAGCGGGCCTACGCCAACCACTTCGAGGTCTTCGCGTGGGCGCCGTGCGACTACTCGGAGATGACGCCCGACAGCGAGTTCTTCATCTCCGGCCAGACGCAGTACCACGGCTCCGTGGGCGCCTTCAAGGCACTCCTGGCCGAGGCCCACAAGGTGGGCGTCAAGGGCATCACCTACGGCAAGGCCTGCGCCGGTGGCATCGCCGGCTGGGAGACCTTCCGCAAGCACCCCGACCGCTTCGGCATCGCGGCCTGGGCAGGCGTCAGCTCCGACCGCATCGGGGTCTTCAACTGCGAGCGGATGCTCCGCAACGAGCACTCCCTCAGCGGCCCCGAGCAGGGCGGATGGCAGGACTGGCAGAGCGCCTGGGTCAACTTCGCCTCCGACGCCGCGGTGGACCTCGGCGCCGACGAAATCATCGCCAGCGCCAGGATGTTCGGCTGGGACGGCGTGCGCTGGGACGGCCATTTCGTGGGCAACATGGTCCGCTTCAAGAAGCGGGTCAACGCCGCCCTGCCCAACTTCGTCCACGGCTACAACATCGCGTTCGCAAGCCCAGGCTCCAAGCTCTTCCTGCCCGACAAGAATGTCGAGGACTTCCACGAGTGCGCCCGCGGCCACGGCCTGATGATGGACGAGAGCGTCCGCGACTGGAGCCACACGAACTTCTCGCCCGGGCACGCCAAGCCCTTCTACGAGGCCATCTGCCGCGAGGCCGACTACATGAAACGCATCGGCGGCCTCCCCCTCTTCATCACCTTCGACATGGCGAGCGAACTCGACCGCGCCTACAACGTCCTTTGCGGCCTCGCCGCAGGCGAGCGCTACACCTACATGACCACCCCAGGCGTCTGGCCCTACGGCGACATGGCCCGCTGGCTCACCCGCTTCTCCGCCTTTGTGTGGGACGACACGAGGCGGCTGCGGGAGCCCGAGAAATGGCTCGCCGTGGGCGACGGCAAGGCCGACCTCTGGTGGAACCAGTCCTGCTGGCTGCGCGATGTGGCTCCCGGCCGCAAGCAGCTTCTCGTCAACATCGTCAACCCGCCCCGCTACCCAGCCTTCTGCAACCGCGTGCAACCGCCCTCGGCCAAGCTCCGCGACGTGCCCGTCACCCTCGCCCTGCCCGAAGGCGTTAGAGCCGCTTCCGCCGCCCACCTTTCGCCAGACCTGCCGGCTGGCCAAGAAGCCCTCGAAATCCAGGTGGCGGGCGGCAAGTGCTCCGTCGTCGTGCCTCGCCTCGCCACGTGGAGCATCGTGGCCTTCGACCTTGAATGTGCGGCCGCGGAGCCGTTCCCCCTAACCACCCCCGTCGAGGATGCCGCCGCCGCGATGGCCGCCCAACGCGAGGCCGAGGAGAAGGCCAAGAAGGATGTGCGGCCCGCCCCGCCCAAGCCCGGCCGCAACTGGGACGACTATGCGAGCGACCACAACTATGACGCCGACGAGGAAACGACCTCCGAGGTCGTTAAGCGCCTCGTCCGCCCGAAGGAGGTGCGCCTCGCCCGAAATGGCGAACTCGACGTGCATCACTGCCGCGGCCTGTTCTCCTGGCTCAACGACCTCCCCTCCGCCGTGGGCGCGATTGGCGGCGGGAACCAGTCCGTCTCCTACCTCGAACGCCGCGGCTGGACGCTCACCCCCCGCTCCCTCGACGAGTTCCCTGATACCTACGCTCAGCTCCTCCAGAACGACGTGCTGGTCCTCGACAACATCCACGCGGAGGAGCTGGGCCTCATCCGCCGCATCATGGTCAAGGACTTCGTCGAGGCGGGCGGCGGGCTGCTCATCTTCGGCGGACACTTCAACCTCTCGGCCGGCCGCGACCACACGACTTGGCTCGAGGCAATGATGCCCATCACCATCCGCCGCTACGCCGACTTCGCGAAGGACCCGAAGGGCTTCCGCCTCGCCCCCGCTGACCGCGCCTTCTTCCCCAACCGCATTGACTGGGCCAAGGCGCCATCGGCCTTCTACGTGGATGCCTCGCCGCTGAAGCCCGGCGCGAAGGTGCTCGCCACGGCGAGCGGCCATCCCGCCATCGTCGCCGGCACATTCGGCAAGGGGCGGGTCATCGTCGTGATGGTCAACTCCCACGGCGACCCGGCCCCGGGCACGACGCCCTACTGGGCGTGGCCCCACTGGCCGCGTGTGGTCGGCGCCTGCATCGCCTGGCTCGCCGAAGGCCACAAGGAGCGCTCGGCGGAGGCGGCCCTCGCCCAGCGTGATCCGAGCGCCCCCACACCAGATGCCCTGTTCGTCGGCGCCTCCGAGATGAAGGACGAGGAACTCACCGCCAAGCTCCGCCTCGCCGCCCGGAACGTCGTGGACAAGGATTCCGCCAGGCTCCTCGTCCAGTGCGCCCTCGCCCACTCGAAGCGGCTGACCGACCCCGAGGTCCTCACGCCCGTGGTCGAGGCGGTCGAGCCGTTCATTGACGCCTCCTGGCTCGACCTGGCCGAGAAGATGATGGATGCCCTGGAGCCCCGCCTCATCGGGGCGGGCCTCCGCGTCCTCGGCGCCAGCAAGGATGCCACGAAGCGCCCTGTCCTGGAGAAGGCCCTGGAGCACCGCGACGAGGAGGTCGTGCGCGAGGCCGTCGTCGCCCTGGGCGCCCTGGGCGACGCCCAGGCGGCCCCCGCTCTCGAACGCTTCATGACCAAGCCGGGCGGCCTGCGCTTCGTCGCGGCCACGGCCCTCATGCGCCTCCGCACACCCGGCAGCACCAGGCGGGCGCTGGAGCAGTATGCCCACCACCTCAAACGCATCCGCGACCTCAAGGGCGGGCGGGCATCGCTCCTCGACGACCTCTACGGCGGCGTGTCCTTCAAGCTCACGCCCCTCGCCCGCCGCCGCCTCGAAAAGCGCCTCCACCAGCTCATCCGCACCCAGAAGCTCGCCCTCCAGGACGCCGCCTTCTTCGAGAAGCTTCTGCGGGCAATGGACGATGCTCAGAGCGCCGAGTTCGTCGAGTTCCTCGCCGCCTGCGACAACCCCGACGTGACGCCCCTCGCCTACGCCGTCCTGGCCCGCCTGCCCGCCGAGCGGCTGAAGCTCCACGCCCCCCGGCTCGCCGCCGCCCGCCTCCCCGGCATTCGCCTCCTGGCCGAGTAGCCCACATGGCCGCAGCCCTTCCCGGACACCCGGCGACGATGGCCACGTGCATGTAGGGGCAGCCCTCGTGGCTGCCCAAGTCAAGGGCTAGCCTGGACTTGGGGCGGGCAGCCACGAGGGTTGCCCCTACGGTGGGCACACGGCGTCCGCAGAAGGCCATGCCCAGTTCCTCTCCAATGTGGCTCAATGTGGCTCAAAGTGGCTCAAGTCGCCGTTTGGCGATTCTCGCCCTTCCACGGCGGTCCAGCCAAATGTGGCTCAATGTGGCTC
>VGYV01000430.1 GCA_016872855.1 Planctomycetota bacterium | reverse complement strand
CAAGCTCCACCTCCGGCCCGTTGCCCAGGGAGAGCTTCGTGCTGGTGAGCCGGTTCTCCCACGACACCGCCCGCAACCCGGCGGAGGCGTCCAGGATCAACACCTGAGAAGGGCAACGCAACTCGATGCGCCTGCCGTTGACAGCGACCCGGCAACCGTCCTGGTCCTGCCCAGCCGACGCACTCGCGACTGGCAGGAGGCCTGCCGCAAAGGCTGCACATGAGATCGCCACGTTGTTCATGTGAGGCGGTTCCCCTTTGGGCCTGCGGCATTCTATCGCTTGGCATCCGCTCGCACAAGGCGCCCGGAGACCCTCGGGAACACAGGAGGTCCCCGCAGCGATCGCCAGGGGGGCATTGACGCGGGCTGCACGGTTCGTCATGATGACAGCGGGACTCGAACGACTACATGCGCGCGTTCACCCCGCTCGCCAAGGACATCAAGCGCCGCCCGGCCATCCTGGTGATCTGCGAGCCCAAGGAGTAGAACGTGAACCCTGGAAGGAGACCGTTCGTCGCGCTTCTGGCCTCGGCCGCGGCGTTCGTTGCCGGCCACGCAGACGCGCAGACGCTTTCGGTGACGCAGGATCCCGACAAGGAGAAGACCATCCGCGTCGTCTCGCAGGGCAAGTTCGAGACGACCTTCACGCTCCGCAAGGGCTTCGGGGCATCCTGGTTCGACCTGGCGCATGACCCGGAGAGGACGCGCGACCTGGCGCCGGTGCTGGACGAGAACGGCCTGTACTGGGTCAAGATGGCCAGGACGCCCGCAGACCCCACGATCACCGACACGGGCTCCTGGTACGCGAACCCGGCCCAAAAAATCGAACTGTTGGAGAGCGGCCCAGTGCGGGCGAAGGTCCGCCTAACAGGCTGGCACATGCGCTATGGCGGCACCGACAGGAAGGCGGCGATGAAGGAGCTGGCCTTCGAGCTGACGCACACCGTCTATCCCACGGGGGCAGTGTACACGTCCTACGTCCTCGACGCTGCGGAGGAAATCCCGCTGCACCACTTCGTAACGATCATCAAGTCGAACGGTGCCTGGGGACCGGCCGGGAAGGGCGAGGGCAAAAGCGAGGCCCATTGCGTCACCGAAGGCGGCGACGACTCACCCAGGGGCATCAGGACCCCTGCAGCCTTCGCGCTCCAGTGGAGCAACGGGCCGACCTTCTTCGCCGACATGCTTCTTGTGTACTACACGGGCCGCTACGGCACCTCCTACTGGAACGAGGGCTACGAAGACAAGGACTATCGCGCCGGGATGAACATCCTGAGCAGGTTCCAGGACAAGAAGCTGCCCAAGGGCAGAACGACTATCCCCTTCCTGTTCCGCATCTCCGACGACATGAACTCCGCGGCCGCCGCCGCACCATACGCGAACGACTACCGCGCCCCAGACAGGCTCGAGGTCTCCAAGGGCACGGTGGACACCGCCGACGAGGGCGACCTGGACAGGGACGGCTACAACGAGTCGGAGGGGTGCTATGTCCTCAGGGCCGGCGGGGACGGCGTGGCCTTCACGATCCACGGCAAGCAGACGCCCCGCATGAAGCCTGTCCTCAAGGTCAAGGGATGGCCAGGTGAATCGGTGCAGACCGTGACGCTCGGCGGCAGGAAATGCGAGCCGGACAAGGAGTACATCGCTTCCGTGAAGGATGGGGTGGCGTTGGTGCTTCTCTGGACTGACATCCGGGGTGACATGCCCGTCGGCCTGTCCGGCAAGTGATGCCTGATGTTGAGGTAGTTCCGCTGAGCCCGGCGCCCGCGGACTCCTCGTAGCTGAGCGAGGGCCTCGCCCTATGGCACCTTGGCCGGCCGTTTCGGGCTGCTGACCTAACCCTCGCCGCCCCCGCCTGTAGCCATTACCCAGCAAAGGCCAGTGCCACGTGGGTGCCATAATTCTCGTTCCGGTTGTCCCTTGCCGCCCTTCATGTCACTTGCTGTCACTTCGGACGCCGCGCCCAAGCGTCGCCGTAAACGCAGACAGGGCAAGGACTAGATCCATAAGTCCTTGCCCTGCCTGATGGTGGAGACGAGGGGATTCGAACCCCCGACCTCTAGAGTGCGATTCCAGAGGTCACGCGCGTGCCGTCAAGGTTTGCTTTGCATTCCGGCCCCGCGCCGGCGCTGTCGGCGACCGTTCTTCCACCTGGACGCGCTTGTGCTATTCCCTGCGCCGTCAACCTACCTCAGACAGCCTTGGTCACCACGACCAGAGAACGCTGCAAATCGGTTCGAGCAGGAAGTCTGGTGGCGCGCGCGTCCGCAAGGCGGCGCGCCTTCTGACGAGGTGGCGGGCGGGGCTGGGCGACAGCTACGCGGTCTGTCTCTCCCCCGTGCTTCCGCTCAAGCCGCTCCATAGCTCGCCTGAGGTGTTCATCGGCCAGGTGACTGTAGATCTCCGTCGTGCGCGTGTTGGTGTGGCCGAGCAGTGCGGCGACCGTCTGGAGGTTCTCGCCGTTCATACTCAGGCGGCTGGCGAACGTGTGCCTGAGGGTGTGCAGGGTGACATCCTCCACGCCTGCCCTCCGCCGCACTCGGTTGAACCTGAGGCGGAGGGTGCCGCGGTTGAATGGCAACCCGTCGTCATTCACGAAGACATGCCCAGCGCGACGCGGCTGTCTCGCCAAGATGGCAAGCGCCTCGCTCGTCAGAGGGATTCTCCGAGGCCGGTAGTTGTGGGCTGTCCTCTCGGTCTTCGAGCGTCGGACGGTCAGCACGCCGTGGTCCAGGTCAACATCTTCCCAGGTCAGTTCGGCGAGCTCGGAAGTGCGCAAGCCCGTGTTCAGGAGGAGGACCAGCATGTCCCGGAACAGAGGGCCGCTGGCACCGAGCAGTTTGACCTCTTCTTCCTCGCTGAGGAAGCGAATACGTCCTCTGGGCTTCTTGAGCTTCTCGACCCTGTTAAGCTCGTGGGCCTTCATGTAGCCGAACTTGACCGCCCAGTTGAACATGATCTGGACGACGTTGAGGTGGTGGTTGACCGTGGTGGGGGACAAGCTCTCGGCCAAGAGCTTCCGCTTGAAGGCTTCGAGTTCAACGGGGGTGACGTCGGCTACGGCCCAGCCGCGATGCGCGCGGACGAAGGCCGAGAGGAGGTGCCGGTAGAACTCGTAGGTGCTCTCTGCCTTGTTGTCGTGAGCGTATTGGAGGAATGATTCGGAGAGGTCTTCGAGCGACAGCGCTGGGCTGACAGGCTCGGGCTCCTGCGCCTGCAGTTCTTGCAGGATGTCGGCCCGGCGTTTTTCAGCGGCTCGCCTGTTTTTCCCGAGGTAAAACCGCTTCTTCGCTCCCTTGCGCCACAGGTCCACAGCGTATTGCTTGGCGGTCTTGCACCACCAGATCGTGGCCATTTTGGCTCCTCCGTCGGACGAAAACCACTACAAAACCACTACAAAGTCACCCGAGCAGGCTTTTGTAGTGTATCACAGAGGAGCCGCAATGTCAAGGAGCTACAGGCTTTACATCTGGTCGGGGCGGCGGGACTTGAACCCGCGACCTCTTGAACCCCATTCAAGCGCGCTAGCCAAACTGCGCCACGCCCCGGTTTCTCCCCTCTAGAATAGCAGGCGGCGGGACGATTGTCAAATCGGAACGCGGCGCCAGCGGGCGAAGCGCACGAGGAGGGCAAGGAGGATGAGGCCAGCGCCGGCCACCGTGGCGTCGCTCGGCCGCTCGCCGACGCGCAGCCAGACCCATAGGGGGTTGAGGACCGGCTCTGCCAGGGTGATGAGCGCCGCGTCCGTGGCCGGCACGATGCGGAGGGCGCGGATGAAGAGGATGTAGGGCAGGCCAAGCTGGAAGACGCCCATCGCGGCGACGATGGCGAGGGCCTCGACCGACAAGCCGCCCAGCTTGCCCCACGCAAACGGCAGGAGGAGGACAGCCGCCGCCAGGTTGTAGAGGGCAGAGAGGGCGACGGGGCCGCCGCTGCGGATGGCGTGCTGGAGGAGGGCCAGGACGCCGAAGGCAACGCTGCTGGCGATGCCGCACGCGAGCCCGGTCCGCTGGCCAGGCGCCCACGAGCAGATGAGGATGACGGCGACGCCCGCCAGGCCGAAGCCGAGGGCGGCCAGGGTCCGCCGGCCCAGCCGTTCGTGGAAGAAGCACACGGCGCCGATTGCAACGATGAGGGGATAGGCGTACTGGAGGAAGATGGCGTTGGCCGCCGTGGTGCCTGAGACGGCGAAGACGAAGCTGCCGACGACGACGGTGTATGCGAGGGCCGAGGCGGCGGCCAGGCCCTTCGGCGCCCGGGCAAGCCCGGGCAGTGCCCACGCCAGGAGCAGGCCCGCCGCCGCGCTCCGCAGGCACGCGATGGCGCCGGGGTCCATGTCGTAGCGCGGCTGGCGCAGGACCTTGACGAAGACGCCGCCGAGGCTCCACAGCACGGCGCAGGCGAGGACCATCAGGTAGCCGCGGGCGGGGGAGCCAGGGGGCGAGGCGGGCGTGTCCATAGCGACCCCGTCTACCATATCCGGCATTGCGGGTCAACGTTGACTTCTGGGCCGCGCGCCGCTATCCTGGATAGGCGTGCGCGATTCCGCCGCGCCGGCGATGGCGCCAGGACTGCCTGAAGGCAGGACTCCGAACCAGGGCATACGCCCGTTTGGAGTCCTGCCTTCAGGCAGTCCTCGCCCGCACCGAAGCGGCACGCCGAGAGGAATGGAGCGGATATGCCTGCGAACCTGTCACCGGAGTACAAGCGCGCGGACGAGGTTTACCGCCAGGCGAAGACGGTGGAGGAGAAGCTGGCGGCGCTGGAGGAGATGCTGGCCTGCATCCCCAAGCACAAGGGGACCGAGCACATGCAGGCGGACCTCAAGCGCCGCATCGCCAAGCTCAAGGAGGCCCCCGCCAGCAAGGCCGGGGCACGCACGCGCGACATCTTCCACGTGGAGCGCGGCGGCGCGGGCCAGGCCGTGCTCATCGGCGCGCCCAACTGCGGCAAGTCGGCCATCGTGGGCGCGCTCACCAAGGCCAAGGTCGCCGTCACCGACTATCCCTTCGGCACCCACACGCCCGTGCCGGGCATGGCGTTTCACGAGGACGTGCCGATCCAGCTCGTGGACATGCCGCCCGTCACGCCCGAGGCCGTGCCGCCCGGGATGATGGGCGCCTACCGCGCCGCCGACATTGTCGTGGTGGTCGTGGACCTCGCGGCGGCGGACGCCCTTGAGCAACTCGATGCGTGCCTGAACGTGCTGACCAGCCGCAATCTGGTCCTGGTGGGCCGCCGCGTGGGCCGCGACGAGCGGGACGAGGAGGGCCGCCAGCCCAAGACCGCCCTCATCCTCGGCACGAAGGCCGACCTGCCCGGCGCCGCCGACACGCTGGACGCCCTCCGCGAGCTGTACGGCGACCGGTTGCCCATGTTCGCCGTCTCGGCCACCACGCGGCAGGGCCTCGACGCCTTCGTCGCCCACCTCTTCGCCACGCTCGACGTCATCCGCGTCTACTGCAAGCAGCCTGGGAAGCCGCCCGACATGGGCGCCCCCTTCATCCTCCCGCGGGGCAGCACCGTCCTCGACATGGCCCGCGAGGTCCACCGCGACTTCCCCGACAAGCTCAAGTACGCCTGCGTCTGGGGCTCCGCCAAGTTCGACGGCCAACAGGTCCACCGCGACCACGTCCTCCAGGACCGCGACATCGTCGAACTCCACGTCCCCAGTTGAGCCTCCTCAGTATCCCCTACAGGTTGCGTACCCGGATGGGCCGCCCCCAAGATGTGCCATGCTGCCCCATGCTCCCCATGCTCCCCGGTTCCGGGGGTAGGGGGCGCTCCATCGTCCCGACGGGGGGCCGTCGGGACGAGGGCTGGCGACGGGGGGTGTGAGGTGATGGTGAACGCGGAGGTCATCCGCTGCGGCTACGGAGCGGCGATGACGAGCTATCCGTTCGATTCGGCGCGCAAGGCGGAGTTCTTTGCCCTCCAGCGCGAGGCCCGCAGCGCCCGCAGGGGCCTCTGGGGCGAATGGAAGGCCCGACCCAGCGAGCCGTAAGCGAGATGTGGGGGAGGAAGCCCTTCTTGGCAAGAAGGGCTTCCTCCCCCACACCCCCACCTTCCCAAGAACTCTCGATTCAGCCTGGGGCATTCGCCCCTGCGAATGCCCCAGGCTAGTTCAAGAGTCTTTGGAGGATGGGGCGTGGGGAAGGCACCTTTCTGCCAGAAAGGTGCCTTCCCCACCTCTTCCTCACTCCGTCTTGGTCTTGGCGTAGAGGGTCCACTGCTCGGCGAGGGTCTTCTCGTCGGCGTGGCCGGGGTGGATCCACAGACGGTGGCGGAGGGTGAGGGTCTTGCCCTTGGGCGACGGAAACTCGCGGGGGCCGGGGAAGGCAGGCATGACGTAGTTGAGGTTGGGATATTGGTGCAGCTTGTTGGGGTAGAGGGGATTGGCCGGGTGCTCGAAGATGGCGACGCCGACGCGGTCCTTGCCGCCGGCGAAGGTGTCGGAGTACTCGATCCAGGACCGGCGGGGGTCCTTGCCCTCGGGGTCGGTGACGAGGGTGATCTTCTGGTCCTTGCGGGGGGCCATGCGGAGGCCGAAGCCGCCGTAGCCGCCGCCGGGGCGGCCGCCGAGGGAGAGCTTCTCGACCAGGGCCTCGAAGGTCAGCGTGATGTCCACGACCCGGCAGCGCGCCTCGGAGCGGCGGGCGGTGAGGTCGAGGGTCTCGCGGAGGACGGGCTCCTTGTCGCCCCACTTCCAGGTGGAGAGGGCGACGATGCGGGCGGCGTCGGGGCCGCCGGTGGCGGTGCGGAGTTCGTCGGGACGGGTCCAGGTGCCGCTGACGGCCCAGGGGTCGGTCACTTTGTCCTCCCAGCGGAGGACGGGCCAGGTCCACATCACGCCGCGGTGGTGGGCGTGGTCCTTGGGGTGGGCTTCGGTGAGGGCCTCGCCGTCAGGGCCGCAGAGGGGGTGGATGTAGCCGCCGCAGGCGTAGCGCTCGGGCACGCCTTCGGGAAGGGGCGCCGTGCCGAACCAATAGCGGAGCACCAGCGTGTCGCCCTCGTGGATGTCCACGCTCCGCTTGTCGTCGGAGACGGTGACCTTCATTTCCGCCGCTCGCGCTGCGGTGGCCGCCGCGGCGAAGGCGACGAGGAACATCACGACGTGTCGGGCCCACGCTTCAGGAATCATCATAATCTCCTTTGCTCTCTGCCGCCCCCTGCGGGGGCTGGGCCTCGGGTTATGCCTCTCTCCACGGGCTTACGCCCGTGGCTACCTTCTGCCGCCCTTTCGGGCTTACATCAGTACTAT
>VGYV01000429.1 GCA_016872855.1 Planctomycetota bacterium | reverse complement strand
CTCCGCCTCATCGAGCCCGCCGTCGTCCAGCTCCGCCACGCCGGCCTCAACGCCCGCGGCCCCATCCCGCCCGACACCTGCTTCCACCGCGCCTGGGGGTCACATCTTCATTTATCATTTAATCGGGAAGTGCGGGATGAAGATGTGGCCCCTGGCGAGTTCGACGCCGTCATCGCCATGTACCACGACCAGGGCCTCATCCCCCTCAAGCTCCTCGCCTTCGACACCGCCGTCAACGTCACACTCGGCCTCCCCATCATCCGCACGAGCGTGGACCACGGCACGGCCTACGACATTGCCGGCCGCGGCCTCGCCTCGCCCAATTCGATGCTCGCGGCCATCCTCCTCGCCGCCGCGATGGCCAACGCCAGCCACTAACCCCCACTCCTCGCGGGGCGTGCGTCTTTGGCGAGAAGAGGCCCTCCCTCCCTCTCCCCCGGGGAGAGGGTTGGGGTGAGGGCGCTTGAGCCTCCTCACAAAGCACCCTCACCCGCCCGCCCTTGGCGGGCGACCTCTCCCCAAGGGAGAGGTCACGCCCGCGGCAGCAGCATTTCCCTTCCCCTGTGCGTCGTACCAGGTAGAGCGCTCAGAGGCGAGCCGCGTCCCAAACGCCGACACCGAGAGGAGACCCGGAGATGAGAACAGCCACAGTTGCCGCCGCTCTTGCCCTCGCGCTCGGGTTGCTCACTGGGTGCACCCGCGGCCTCGAGGCGCGCGTGGCCAAGCTCGAGGCGCAGAACGGCCAGCTCAAGCAGGACGTGGAGTCCCTGAGCGCCGGCTTTCGCGCGCTCACCCAGCGCCTGGCCGACCTGTCCCCCGGCCCTCGCCGGCCCGAGGGTCCGCCTCCCGAACTGGGCTTTGGCCCCCGGCGTCCCGGCGGCCCCCCTGGCCCGCCCGCTGTCGGCCCCCGCGGCGGCCCCCCCAGGGCCCGCAGGCCCTGAATGGCTCCCTGCAATCCGGCGTTGCGCGAGGCAGTATGAAGACCGCCTGCGTCAACCCTGGCCCGCGACATGCCGGCTTCACGCGGTGTCCCGCAGGAGTAGTTCCAGGAATGCCGCCGGCGTGAGGATAGGTATTCCGCGGAAGGACCCGAGGCAAAGAAGGTCACGATCGCCTGAGACGATGGCATCCACGGCGCCGGCGGCGGCCGCGGAGAGGAACTTGTCGTCCGCAGGGTCTCGGCAGACGCCGCGAATCTCCTCCTCTGGTGCTACGGCGAGGGTCCGCGCAAGAATGAGGTCACGCCAGGCACGCCAGTCGTCGAAGCCCTCACCGAACTCGTCGAGCACCGTCAGGTACTCCGTGAGAATGGCTGGGGAAACGACGATGTCGAATCTGCCGCTCTCCCATTGCCGGAGGACTTGGTGAGGCCGGCCCC
The DNA here is from genome assembly GCA_016872855.1 of Planctomycetota bacterium. Classification (GTDB taxonomy): domain Bacteria; phylum Planctomycetota; class PUPC01; order DSUN01; family DSUN01; genus DSUN01. The sequence continues at coordinate 5,886 of VGYV01000429.1, read as the reverse complement.
TCCAGAAGATGCCGGACACAAACACGTTAGTGTCGAGGACCGTCCTCATCGCGAGCGCACCCTGCGGATGGCGCGCTCCAGGTCGCGCTTGGTGAGGCCGCGGGCTCTGGCAAAATGCCGCGCCCGCTTGCAGAGCGCGTCAAACGCTTCCGGCTTCGGCGGGGCCAGGCGCTTCAGCATCACGGTATCGCCCTCGCCTACGACGACGAACTTGTCCCCGGGCTCCAGGCCAAGGAGGGTCCTGACGTGCTGCGGGATGACGACCTGCCCGCCGGTCGAAAGGCTTGTGACCTCGATCGTTTCCACGGCGTTCCTCCTGTCCTGGGTGCTGTACCCCTATGATTATCCTCTGCTTAGCCGGCCCTGTCAAGCCCCGCGCGGCGGTCAAGTGCGGATGCGCTTGCGCCCCCCGCGCCGTGCGGCTATAATGCCAGCCAAGGGTACGAGCGTCCCGCCTCACCGTCGGGGGGCTTCGCGATGAGCAGCAGCGATCCGAGCGACCCGGGCGCCATCGTCCCAAACGACCCGAGCGAGCCGAGCGAACCGGTCGCCGTCGTCCCAATCCAGCCGGACCTCTTCTGGCGCTGGAAATGGCTCCTGATCTGGCCGGGGGTGGTCACCATCGCCGTCTGCCTCACGTTGGCCATCTTCCCCGGCGTGGTGCGGTGGTGCTGGGGACCGGCTCTCTACGAGACGGCGGCGATCCTGGAAATCTACGACCCCCGCCCCATCGGCGACACCGCGCCGAAAGCCCTCGACCCCAGCAAGGTCGCGCTACAGATCAAGACCCGCGCGATGAGCTGGTCCGCGATCCGCGAGATCGTCCTGAGCGGGAAGGTGGACTTCGGGCGCGAGATTGACGCGGACGACCGGCGGCAGTTCGAGCGCATCTACTCTGAGATCGACCGCCAGACATGCCTCGTTCCCCTTGGCGAGAACCACATTGTCATCGCCCACCGCAGCCCCAGCCCGGAGCGCAACGCCAGCCTGGTCAACGAGATCGTCAAGAAGTTCGTCACCGAGGACCGCCGTGAGGCGCAGCAGCGCGCCAAGGACGACCTGAAGTACTACCGCGACAAGCTCGCCGTGGGCAAGACCGCGCTGGGGGAGATTGACAAACAGATTCGCGAGTTCAACCAGCAATACCCCTGGCTGACCGACACCCTGGAGGAGATGCAGAAGGACTACGAGGAAGCGGAAGCCGATGAACTGGCGATCCGCCAGCAGATCGCCAACACCAAGGAGGCCGTCGCGGAGTTGCGCAGGGACCTGGCCAAGGAGGAGCCGGAGTTCGTCAAGGTCGTCCCCGGCCAGAACCTCCAGGATGTTATGGAGTTGCTCAAGGCCGCCGCGGAGGCCCTGCGCTACTTCGAGCAGGTGGATAAGACGCTCACCAAGGCCCACCCGCGCTGGCAGGAGGCCTACGGCATCTACGAGAGGGCCGCGGCCGCACTGAAGGAGAAGGGCACCGCGAAGCCTGAGGACGAGAAGATCACCGAGCCGAACCCCAAGTACGGCGCCCTCCAGACCCGCATCGCCCATCTGGAGAAAGAGATGGAGAAGCTCGAGGTCCGCCGGCTCGATGCGAACAAGCGGGTGTCCGAACTCTATATTCGCCGCCGGAAGGCGCCCGAGCTCCTGGGCGAGCGACAGGCCCTTCAGGAGCAGCGCACCACGGCGGCAGACACGGCGGCCGAGGACGCCGCCGGGCTGCGCCTGGCCGAGAAGCAGATGCAGCGCCTGCTCTCGGAGCCCCACTCCTCACGGCTCCGCATCATCGAGTACGCGCGCGACAGCCGCACGCCTGTGCGCGACAGCGACCCCCCCGGTGTCGGCTTCCGAGAGGATTGGTCGGGGTCGTCCCTGACCGCCAGTGAGGAGGAGGGGGAATCCAGGAAGGACCCTGTGCTCGCGGCCATCCACGCGAAGATGCTCCTCTATGCGGGGGGCACGGCAGCGGCGCTGGTCCCGGCCATCCTGCTGCTCGTCCTGGCCAGGGTGTCGGCTCGCCGATTCGAGAGGGGGGCCGAGCCGTTCGGGCGCGCGGGCAGGACGCTCGCCGTGCTGGCCGCGGTCTTCTGCGTGCTCGCTCCCACCGTGGGCATCTGGGCAGCGGTGACACACGTGCTGGTCGAGCATCCGCTCGGGCCGGAGGAACCCAGCACGAGTGGAGACGATGCAGACTCGGGAAGGCCGAGCGGGAGAGGCGAACTCTCCGGCCCGGCGCCTGCCAAGAGCAGCGGGAAGCAGCTTGCCCTCGAACCCGTGTCTGTCGCCTCCTTCGCGAAGGGCGATATCCGCTTCCCCCAACTCGATAGCGATGGCCTGCTGACGAGCCTCACCCACTTCTTCCGCGAGGCCAAGCCCGACAACGCCGACGCCTTCACCGTGAGGCTGGACAGCGATGACAAAGGCTGCATCGCCACCTACCGCCTCGGCAACCTCGGCACGGGCGAGGTCCACGACTTCGGGGATGTTCCAGTGAAGAAGCTCGGCGGCGAGTGGAAGATCACTGAGGAAGGCTGGCTCAAGATACGCGACGAGTTGCAGGCGAAGATGCGCGTGCGGCTGGGGCGACCGATGATGTGAACCCATCCAGGAGAAGGCACCCGCTGTCCCTCGCATCCCGAAGTAAGGGACCCAAGGGACGCAAGGGACCAAAGGGACGGCGAGCGCGGCCGAGCTCTGCATCCGGCTGCGTCCCTTTGGTCCCTTGGGTCCCTTATGTCCCTTCCCAGCGGTGGGGTGCTCAGTTCTTCATGCCGGTGGTGGAGATGCCCTGGATGAAGGTGCGCTGGGTGAAGAAGAAGAGGACGACGATGGGGAGGATCATGAGGGTGGAGGCGGCCATGAGGAAATGCCACTCGGAGCCGCCGTGCTGGCTCTGGTAGAACTGGAGGCCGAGCGACAGGGTGTAGGTCTCCTGCTTGGTGAGGAAGATGAGGGGGCCCATGAAGTCGTTCCAGGCCCACATGAAGTGGAAGAGCGCGACGACGGCGAGGGCGGGCCTGGAGAGTGGGAGGATGATGCGCCAGAAGATGCCGAACTCGGAGCAGCCGTCAATCCGCGCGGCGTCCGAGAGGTCGCTCGGGATGGTGCGGAAGAACTGGCGGAGGAGGAAGATGTTGAAGGCGCTGCCGAAGAAGGCGGGGACCCAGAGGGGCTTGAGGGTGCCAATCCAGCCGAGGGTGCGGAAGACGCCATACAGGGGCACCATTGTGACGGCGAACGGCACCATCATCGTCGAGAGGGCGACGAGGAACAGGGCGTCGCGGCCCCGCCAGGCGATGCGGGCGAAGCCGTAGGCCGCCAGCGACGACGAGAGGACGGTGCCAATGACGCCCAGGACGGCGACGATGAGGGTGTTGCGGAGGTAGATGAGGAACATGGGCACGCGATACTTGAGGCCGAGGAAGGAGCCTTCGTAGTAGCCGGTGTAGCGTATGGCGCCCTTGTAGTTCCACCAGGCGGGCTCGACCCGCTCCTCGATCTCCTCGGGCGCCACGCAGCCCCAGCGGGCGGTGAGCCATTCGTCCTGGCTGCTCTTGACCACCTTGGGGAACGCCGCCTCAATGATGAGGCGGTTGAGGCGCTGGACTTCCTGGGCTGAGAGGGCGTCGAGGTTGCGGTCGAGGAGCGCGCACGCCTCGGAGGGGACCGTGAGGCCAGCGACGTCCTGATCGGAGAAGAGGCCGGGCATGTTCATCAAGGCGTTCAGCTCGTCGAGGATCGCCGACTTCAGGGCCGCCGACTTCGCGTCAGCCGGGATCTGGTCGCCCGCGACGATCAGGGTCGCGACCCTGGCATCGCGCGAGAGCCGCTCCCAGAGCATGCGTCCCAGGCCGGGCTCCCCGGCGACGCCCTGTTGGAAGAGGAGCGAGCAGAAAGCTGGCCACGCGAGCACATCGGCGGGTGCGAGGGAAAGCGGGGGCGCCTCCTCGGGCAGGCGCTCGCTCTGGCTGCTCTTGATTGCGCCGGGGAACGCCGTCTCGATGAGGAGGCGGTTGAGGCGTAGGACTCCCTGGGGCGACAGGGCGCGGCGCTCCTGTTCCAGAAGCGCCCGGGCCTCGGCCGGGAGCGTGAGCCGTGCCATCTCCTGACCGGGGAAGAGGTACGGTTCCTTCATCAAGGTGTTGAGCTGCTGAAGGATCACCGACTCTAGGGCCGCCGACCTCTGCGCGTCAGGGGGCACCTGAGCGCCCGAAACGATCAGGATGGCGACTCGGGCGCCGGGCGAGAGCCGCTCCCATAGCGAGCGACTCAGGCTGGGTTCTGCGGCGACGCCGCGTTGCGAGAGGAGTGAGCAGATGGCTGCCCAGTCGAGGACGTCGCCCGGTGCGAGGGAGAGCGGGGGTGTCTCTTGGGGCAGGCGTTCGAGCTTTTCGCGGACGAGCCAGTGGTTCTTGAGGATTTGCTTTTCGAGCGTGGCGGCGGCCCACTCGGTTTGCGTGCGGTCGGCGACGCGGAACTCGACCTCGGCCTTGGCGTCGCGGTACTTGGCGCCGGGGAGGACCAGGCGCTCGCCCTTGCGGTGGCCGTCCTCGATGCGGACGAGGACCGACGGCTCATAGACCTCGGCGAGCTTGGCGGCCTTGAAGCGGACGGTCTTGAACTGCTGCGTGGAGCGCTCCTCGGGCCGGGCGCCGCCCGCCTGGGCATCCGCGACGGCAGGCGGGATGACCTGGATGGACTCGGTGAGGCGGACGGCGAGTTCGACCTCGCCCTTGACGCCGAGTTCGAACTCGCTTTGGGTTTCGGTGAAGCTGGCGGCGGGGACGAGCACGCGCTCGCCCTTCCACGGGCCGTCCTCGATGCGGAGGAGGAGGTCGGGGAGGAACTGGCGCTCCTTGACGACTTTGAGGCGCTGGCCCTGGACGGCGGCGTAATAGGCGCGGGGAAGCCAGTCGGGCGGCATCTTCATGATCTGCTCGACGGGCTTGAGCGAGGTGACGATGAGCCAGAGGAATGGGAAGATGAAGAGGCACGAGCCGGCGATGAGGACGGCGTGGATGGCGATGCGTTTTGGGACTGAGAGCTTCATCGTTCGTAGTGCACGTGCCGCTGCGAGATTTTCGTGGCGAGCAGCGTGAGCCCCAGGATGATGAGGAAGAGGACCCAGGCCATGGCGCAGGCGTAGCCCATGCGAAGGTCCTCGAAGGCCACGTTGTACAGGTAGAAGGTGTAGAAGTGGGTTGCCCGCTCGGGGCCGCCGGAGGTCATGATGTAGGGGGCGGCGAAGACCTGGAAGGTGCCGATGATGCCCATGATGAAGGTGAAGTAGAGGGTGGGCGAGAGCATGGGGAGCGTGATGTGGACGGTCTTCTGCCACCAACTGGCGCCGTCAATCTCGGCCGATTCGTAGAGGTGGACCGGGATGTCCTGGAGGCCGGCCAGGTAGATGACGACGGAGTAGCCGATGCCCCAGAGTCCCATGAGGATGAGTGCTGGCATGGCCCAGTGCTTGTCGCCGAGCCAGCCGGGCAGGCTCTTCTGCGGGATGCCGAGGAGGGAGAGCGAGTAGTTGAGCACGCCGTAGCGGTCGTTGAGAATCCAGAGCCAGAGGATGGCCATAGCCACGACGGGCACGATTGAGGGCAGGAAGAAGATGGTGCGGTAGACGGCCATGCCGCGCACCTTGGTGTTGAGGAGGAGCGCGACGGCGACGGCGAGGAGCATGCCGAGGGGGAGGGCGATGGCGGCGTAGTAGAGGGTGTTGCCGAGGGAGATGCCGAACACGTCGTCGCGAAAGAGCTCCGTGTAGTTCTCGGGGCCGATCCACACAGGGTGTTCGAGCACCGAGTAGTCGCAGAAGCTGAAGAACAGCGAGGAGAGGATGGGATAGAGCATGAAGAGGGCGAAGCCGACGATCCAGGGGGAGATGAAGAG
>VGYV01000428.1 GCA_016872855.1 Planctomycetota bacterium | reverse complement strand
GCACGTAGACGAATGGGGAGCAGAGCAGGCTCTCGAAGCTGGCGAGGCCGCGGCGGACGAGCACGGCCTTGACATTCTCCTCGAACAGCGCGGCGAAGAGCGCGAGCAGGCCGCCGAGCGGCTCGCACTCGCGCGGGCAGTCGTTGCTCTCAAGCGGCTTGTCGGCGAAGGGCGGGACGTTCACGGGTGCGAACGAATCGCCCCAGAGGGCAAGCCGCTTGGCGTCGAACTCGGGCCGCATGCGCAGGTAGCTGAGGACGGCTCGCAGGTCGCGCAGCCGCAGGCCAGTGAGCGTCTCGCCCAGCATCATGTAAGTGGAAGAGGGGCCAACGGTCTTGCGGTGGCGGCCTGGCTCGCCGTTGGCGTCGGTCTCGCCGGTCGAGCGCACGTCGGGCAAGCACACGGCGATGCCGCGGCCCAGCAGCGCGGCCAGTTCCTCCGCGCGGTGCTTGAGGAACCCTGCCTTGCCCTGCTTGGCCACGGCGACGACGACGGGCAGCTTCTCGCTCTTTCCTGGGGGAAGGAGGATGAGGGTCGGGACGACGAAGCCGTCATCGAGGGTGAGCAGGATGCGTTCGGCCGGGCCATCCTTGCCGCGCGACTCGGCCTTGGGGACGCCCTTCGGCTCGATGTCGCCGAGGAGGCGCGCCCAGTCGCTCCGCAGCTTCGCGCGCCGCTCCACGGGGGCCAGGCCGGTGAGAGCGGCGCGGGCCTTGCCCGCACGCTCCAGGCTCAGGGCCTTCGCCAGGTAGTGGACGAGCTTGGGCTGGCGCTTCGCGGCCACGGCGTCGGTGATGCAGCGAACCTCCTCGGCGGGGCGCCGCACCTGCGGCTCCTCCTTGGGGGCGGGGATGCCGAACCAGCGCTCCAGATGCGGGTAGATACCCTTGCGGTGCGGCGCGCCCACGTTGTTGCAGTGGCTGGCGTCGGGCGGCTTGATCGTCACGCGGCCCCAGCCGTGGCAGGCCGCCAACTTGTCCCCCGCGCCGTAGAAGCCCCAGATGCGGCCGAAACGCTTCCACACGGGGTCCCGCTCGGCGTCCCACGCGAACTCGTGGGCGTAGATGAGCGGCTTCGGGGCCACGGACCCGACCGTGACGTAGGGGAAGAAGCCGTCGCGCGCGCTCAGCCGCAGGTTCCTTGTGGACTCGAAGCTGCCGCTGCCGGCGAAGTTGAACGCCTCCTCGGCGTTCTCGGGCAAAGGGTAGGTGGTCTCGGGCTGCGGCCCGCCGAAGTTGAAGGGGATGGAGCACGTCACGCGCGGGTCGAGCGCGGCCACGACCGCCGCAGGGTCGCCACCGCCCGCGACGGACCCCATGACGATGATCCTCCCGGGGTCAATGCCCGGGCGGCCGAGGAGCACGTCGAGCCCGCGCATCAGGTCCCAGGCCATCCAGCCGATGAGGCTCTCGCCCACGAGGTGGAGCTGCATGCCGATGGCCATGCGGTGGCGGTAGTCCTCGCGCCCCGCGAAGGGCTGCTGCCGCCGCTCCCCGTGGCTGATCTGGTCCATCACCAGCACCAGACAGCCCAGGCGCGACCACAGGACGCCCATGTCCTGGAGTTCGCTCTGCTCCTTCGGGTTGTGGTGGCTGTGGACGAGGATGAAGCCTGGCATCTTCGGCCGCGGGGGATTGGGCACGTAGAGGTTCGCCGTGGCGACAAGGCCGGGCCGCGTCTCGAAGACCAGGCACTCGACGCGATGGCCCTCGCCCTCGACGGTCTTCGTCGTCTCCACGTCGAGCGACTTTGGGGCTGGCGGGAAGGAGCCGAGCGATTCGCGCAGCGGCTTGAGCCGCGCGTCGCGGAAGCGCTCCCAATCGGCCCGCGACCGCACCTTCGCCCACGTCGCGGCGTCGCGGCGGTTGGCCGCGCGCAGCCGCGCCCGGCAGTCGTTGTCCAGCGCGCTCGCCGCGCGGGCGCGCTCGTCGGCCGTCAGAACCGCTTGCTCCAACGCCTGAAGCCGGCGTGCCAGGTCACTCGATGGCCGGTCGTCCACTGGGTCGCCTCCTGTCTTGCTACGGCCCCACGGGAGAGTATAATCGTTGTGCCCAATTCTATCCGGCGGCGGAGAGAACGCAAGGACGGCGTACAATGGGAATGTGGAGAGTCGCGTTTGCGCTCGTGGGCCTCATCGCCGCAGGCTGCGCCCCGCGGCGGCAGGAGCCGCCGCCGGCCAGAGCGACCCGCTGGGGCTTCGGGGTGGACGACCTCGCGCGGGTCGAGGCGCTCTCGGGCGCTGGGAAGGTGCGCCTGCCCGTGCCGCAGCGACTCTGGGCCGAGATCGTGACGGCGCTCGATTCAGCCAAAGAGGCCGAGGAGCCGGGGCCGGCCGGGCCGCGGTCGCCCGTGCTCCGCTTCGCGCTGAAGAGGGGCGCGGAACTCACGCTCGACCTGCTCGGCCGCGAGCACTGGCGTCTCGTTCGGAAGGACGGCGAGACGCCCCTCGCGCCCTGTCCCGCCCTCAAGGCCGTCTGCGGCGTGGCGCTCCGCCTGGCCTGCGCCGCGGGGGCCGACGAGATCGTGGTGGCGAAGGTGACTGACGGGTCCGGACTGGAGGTCGTGCGGACGCTCAAGGGCAGCGCGGCCGGGCGCCTCACGGTCGAGGGCGAGCCGCTGCCATCGCCCGGTGGCCCGGACGCGCTCTGCGTGGCGTTCCTGCGCGCCGAGAGCGACGGCGTCGGCACGACGCGCTATCATCGCCTGCTGCCGGTGGGCACGCTGTGGGAGCACAGCGAGGGAATGGAGGCGAAGCTGCGCGAGAGCATCCCGCTGCCCGAGAAGTGGGGCAGAGCTGTCGGTGGCCTCCGCCTGGGCCTCCGCGCCAGGGAGACCGAGACGGACGCAGGCGGCGAGGTCGCCATCGAGGTCTGCATCCAGAACGTCGGCGACAAGCCGATCCCCCTCTTCCAGCATCGCATGGGCCAATACGACTACTACCCCTTCACGACGTTTGCGGCCACGCTGCCTGGCGGCGGCAACTGCGTGCTCGCCAAGCCCATCACGATGATGAAGGACATTGACCGGCCCCGTCCCCGCACCCTCTTGCCTGGCGAGGCGTACATCCACACCGTGCGGCTGAACCACTGGGGTGCCTTCAACCAGCCCGGCCTTTACGAGATCGCCTGCACCTACTCGGTGAAGCCCGCCGATGACAGCAAGGGGTGCTGGTCGGGCATTCTCAAGTCTCCGGCGGCGCGGGTTCATGTCCGGCCGAGGCGAACCTGGGAATCGGACCCTGGTGGATTCATCTAGGAACCGGTGGGCGCGGAATTTGCTCTTGACACACAACCGCAGACGGTTTACACTGTGCCGTCAAGAGGCACAAGCGCTTGTGTTGTGCCAGCGCGTGACCGCAATCTGGGCCATTGATCCCCGGAAGCCTTCCCCGTTGCAGCGACCATACCCTGGTCGCAGCCGGTTCTGCGACGCTGACAATGCCAGTCATCCGTCACGTATGTGAGGCGGACCACGCCGCGGTGAGCGCACTCCTCGCGGAGAGCGCTCCTCTGTACCCTGGTATCGCTCGGTGGTGCCGCAGAAAGGTCCTGCCCGACTTGATTGCCGGCCGGCGTCTGGGCATGGTGCTTGAGGATGAAGGCTGCCTTGGGGGGCTTGCCATTGCGAAGGTTGGCAGGCGCGCCAAGCTGTGCTCAATCAGAGTGCGCGATGAACTGAGAAACCGGGGTTGGGGGAAGGAGCTCCTGCGCGCCGTGGCCCAAGAGCTTCGCTCGGCAGGGACACAGGAGATGTACGTCACTGTCAGCGAGGCCCTCGATGAGACACACCGCCTGTTCTTTGAGTCCCTAGGCTTCACCCAGTGTGGGCGTCTTCGGGACAAGTACCTGAGGGGCACGGACGAGCTGGTCTATTCGTGGCCGACGGAGGCCATCTCAAGTCTCCTGCATGAGCCCAGTCCGAATGCTCGCGGAGACCGGGCCCTTGGCGGTGGGAGGAAGGGAGTCCCGGACTTGCTCATGTCTCTCAGACCCACGTACGCTCGCCTCATGCTTGAGGGTCAGAAGCGGGTCGAGTTCAGGAAGAGGTTCTCCAAGAGGCACGTGGGCTCCACTGTGCTCTTCTATGTGTCAGGAGGCACACGCAGGTACCAATTCACCGCCTCCATTTCCGGGGTACATTGGCTGCCAACCAAGGCTCTCTGGACCTCCTTCCAGGCCGAGGGCGGGATTGACGAGCAGACCTTCGAGGCCTATTTCTCCGGCTCGGATACCGGGTACGCCATCGAGTTGTGTGACTTCCGCCCTCTGCGTGAGCAACTGCACCTGAGCGAAGCGCGGACGCGCTACACTGAGTTGAGGCCGCCCCAGTCGTATAAGGCCCTAGAGCATACGCCAGCCTTCCTCGAGCTTTGGCACGACCGCCTCATTCAGGAGGGCCCGCAATGGCAGTCGGCATCTTGTGCCCCGCTGAAATAGAAGGCCAGCTCATGCCATCAGGGGGGCATCACCGGGTCTTCCGACCCTCCAATCAGCCGCTGAAACCGGACCTGTCGGCCATTGATCTCCCGCTGGGCAACCGCTTCTGGGTGATGAAAGGCAGTTGCCGAAGCGGGCCGGACCTCAGTGTCAGCGATCTACAGCGTTACTTCGCCCAAGAAGGGCCGAGGGAGTTGAGCGCCGGCACCACGCTGGAGAAGGGCAAGGTCTACCTCATCGAACTCGACATTGAGGTAGACTTGGCCGGGACGAGAATCCAGGGGAAGTCAACGGGGAGGAGCTCCATCGGTCGCCTGGACGTATTGGTGCGGCTCCTCTGTGACCAGGGCCGGGAGTTTGACCGATTGCCGGAGAACGCGAAGGGGCGCCTGTTCGTCGAGGTGGCCCCCATAACGTTCAGCCTGCTCGTCGGCCCGGGCACGAGGCTGTCCCAATTGAGGCTATACCGCGGTTCCGAGGAACTCTTTACGCTCCCGAGGGAAGCCCTCCAGTACGAGGATCCGTTCCCTGTCGTTGACTGCCAGGGTGCGCCGCTGGCTCACGACTGCCATGGTCGCGAGACTACGTTCCCATTCTCCCTTGACCTCTCGCCTGACCCGGTCAGTGGGTTCTCATGTTACGTCGCCAAGCGGGAACCAGGCGAACCAGTGGACCCCGACAGGAAGGCGCACTATGACCCAAGGGACTTCTGGGAGCCGGTCGTATGGGAGCGGGGCCGCTACCTCCATCTGGAGACGAATCGCCTCTATATCCTGCGCTCGAAGGAGCGCCTGAGACTGCCGGGGCACTTGGCTGTCGAATGCCAAACGTACACGGAAACGTTGGGCGAATGGCGGATCGAGTACGCAGGCTTTGCTCACCCATGGTTCGGCCACTCTCGGGAGAATGGAACCCCCATCATCTTCGAAGTCCGCGGCCACAATGTCCCAACGATCCTGAGAGATGGCCTCCAACTTGGCAAGGTCATGTTCCGCCGCATGTCCAGGCCAACGCCACACCCGACCGATCCGCCCCAGTACGAGACCCAGGAACTCAAACTCTCGAGCTGCTTCAAGCCATGGGCATGATGGCCTTCCCTCGGTCACCGTCCCCCACCCGCCGCACATTCCTGGAGCAGACGGCCCTTGCCGTGCCGCTCGCCATCCGCGCCGCGGCCATTGGGGCGGAGGGGCGGGAGGCGCCGAGCGACAGGGTGAATGTGGGGTGCATTGGCGTGGGCGGACGCGGGACGAGCAATATGCAGACGTTTCTGCACGCCGCTCAGGTGGTGGCAGTGTGCGACGCGCAGGAGGCCCGCCGCGATGCCGCACGCTCGACCGCCGAGCGGCACTACTCAGAGCTGATGGCGAAAGGCACATACAAGGGCTGCGCGGCCTGCAACGACTTCCGCGAGCTTCTGGCCCGCGACGACGTGGACGCCGTCTCGATCTGCACCCCCGACCACTGGCACGCTGTGATGTGCGTGGCGGCGGCGAAGGCGGGCAAGGATGTGTTCTGCGAGAAGCCGCTCTCGCTCACGCTAGCCGAGGGGCGCGCCATCTGCAATGCGATGGACCGCTACGGCCGCGTGTTCCAGCACGGCACGCAGCGGCGCTCCGAGGGCAACTTCGCCTTCGCCTGCGAACTCGTCCGCAACGGCCGCATCGGCGAGCTCAAGCGGGTCCGCGTGTCGTCCGAGCCGAGCCATCCCGCGCCCGCCGAGCGCCCGGCGCCCGTGCCCCAGGGCTTCGACTACGACCTCTGGCTCGGCCCCGCCCCCTTCGTGCCCTACTCCCCCCGCCGCGTCCGCACGCCCCACTGGTACTGGATCGCCGACTACACGCTCGGCTTCATCTCGGGCCAGGGCGTTCACTTCACCGATGTCGCCCAATGGGGCATGGGCGCCGACGCCACCGGCCCAGTGGAAATCGAGGGGCACGGGGTGGTCCCAAAGGACGGCATGACCGACACGGCGGTCGAGTGGCACGTCGAAATGACGTTTACCAATGGCCTGAAGTTCGTCTACGACGACCACCGGGCCTTCCCGATGGGCGTGATCTTCGAGGGCACGGAGGGGAAGGTCAGCGCCCTGTGCAACGGCATCTCAACCGAGCCCAAGTCGCTCATGACCAGCGTCATCAAGCCACACGAGGTGGTGCTGCGGCGGCCGCGGGGGCACATCCCAGACTTCATCCATTGCGTGAGGACGCGAGAGCGGACGGCGGCGCCCGTCGAGGCGGCGCACAGGGCGACGAGCCTGTGCCACCTCGCCCACATCGCCGTTCTCACCGGGCGGCGGCTTCGCTGGGACCCCATCGCGGAACGCTTCCCTGACGACGCTGCGGCCAACGGCTATCTGACGAAGGCCCTGCGTGCACCGTGGCGATTGTAGCGCCTTACTTGCCGAAGAGGGGCGGCGCAGGTTATCTTGGGCGTACCTATTACCTATGTCAAGTGCAAATGTATCCTAATTCCTGGCGCGAAAGTCAATGCCCTCGCCGCTTCGCTCCCAGCGCGGCGAGGAGACCGTCGAGGGGCAGGGCGTTCAATACGTCCCGCTTGGCAACCCATCCGCGGCGGGCAGTGGCCACGCCGAAGCGCATCATGGGCAGGTGGGCCGGCGAGTGGGCGTCGGTGTCAATCAGTAGCTTCACCCCCGCGTCGCGGGCCGCGCGGGCCTGTATGTCGTTGAGGTCGAGGCGGTCCACGTAGGCGTTGATCTCGAGGGCTGTGCCGGTCTCCCTGGCCACGCGGAGCACTTCGTCGAAGTTCAGGGCATAGGGGTCGCGCTGGCCGATGACGCGGCCGGTGGGGTGAGCGATGGCGCTCACGCAGGGGTT
>VGYV01000427.1 GCA_016872855.1 Planctomycetota bacterium | reverse complement strand
CTTGCTCTCCCGGCTCTGGTCACGCGTCACGCGTCACGCGTCACGCGACCTCTGCTCACGCATCACGCATCACGCATCACGCCGCCCTCGCCTCCGCCGCCCGCCTCATCCGCCAGGTCCACGACGCCGGCCTCCTCCACCCCGACCTCAACGCCAGGAACATCCTCCTCTGCCCCGACGGCTCGGCCCTCATTCTCGACCTCGACCGCGCCGAGTTGCTCGACGAATTGCCCTTGAGCGGCCGCTTTGCCGCCCTTGCCCGGCTCTACCGTTCGCTCCACAAGCTCGGCCTGGCTCCCGACCCCGTGAGCGACGCCGACTGGGCGCTCTTCTACGACGCCTACGCGGGCGACGACCCGCTCCTCCTCGGCCACACCGACTCCTTCCTCGCCCGCTGCCGCCGCCACCTCCGCCGCCACAAGCTCTGGTGGCGGGTGGTCGGCCGACGATGCTGACCGCAAGGAGTACGGGGGCCGGCGCCGCGTAGCAGGGGGATGACCAGTATCCGAGTCCCAGTGCGTGACTCCGACCCCGGGTCAGCTTCGGCCCTCTGAGCGGCTAGGGCTTGACAGCGCCAACGAGGACGGTTATCTTCCTTACACCTGTGGACTCCAGTTCGCTTGGGGCAGGAACCCGATGGCCTCAGAGAAGCCACCTTGGCGGCCTACCACCATTCGACGCTTCGTGAAGGCGTTTCCCACAGGGGCCGGTGTTGTTCTAGTTGAAACCGATCTAGGGAAAGGCTATCTTAAGGCTATGGGCAACCCGGGCGGGGACCACGTGCTGGCCTGCGAATGGGTGGGCACGAGTCTTGCTCGCCGGCTTCGCCTGCCGACTTTTGACTGGTGGCTACTTGAGGTGACCCGAGAGGACGAGATCCCATTTGCAGCGGGCGGCCGGGCCAATCCGGGGCCGGCGTTTGTCACACGCGCCGAGAAGGGAGGCCCCTGGAGCGGGGCGGAGCGCGAACTGAAGACTCTGAGCAACCCGCAGGACATCCCGCGCCTTGTCCTGTTCGACACATGGTTGCTGAACTGCGATCGTTACGCCGTTGACGGAGGGCGGGAACGCGTCCATCGGGATAACGTCTTCATCTCGCGGGAGGGTCATCCGCGGGCGCGGCCAGTCCTAAAGGCGATGGACCATACTCACTGTCTCACGTGCGGGAAACCCCTGTCGCCACGGGTGGCAGCGATAGATCGTGTGCAGGACGAACGGATTTACGGGCTGTTCCCGGAGTTCCGCAGGTTCATGCGACGGCGGAACAGACGTGATGCCATGCAGGATTGCATGTGGGAGGCACTGGATGACCTTCGCGATGTCGCCCGCGATGAGATCCGAGCAACGGTCGCCTCAGTTCCTGCGCAATGGCACGTGGACTTGCGCACACGGGAGGCGGTGACGGAGTTGCTCTGGCTTCGTTCCCGCTTCCTGACGAAGACGATGATGAGGTCGGCTCAAGTGCAGAGCATCTGGCCCCAGCGTGGGTTCCACTTCATGAACTTCGAGGGGGAAAGCCCATGAAAGCTGCCAAAGGTTACTACTCCCTGATCCAGTACTGCCCTGACCTGTCTCGCCTCGAGGCGGCCAACGTTGGAGTGCTGTTGTTCTGTCCGGAACTGCCCTTCATCGGGGCGATGATGGACTCGAACAACGCCAGAGTCCGGCAGTTCTTTGGTCAGGAGGCGTATGACAGGCGTCAGCTAGATGCCACGAAGGACGCGTTTGTCCACCGATTGGAGGTAGACCGCGACCTATTCCAGACGGTCAGCGACTTGGAGCAGTTCATTGCGACCCGTGCAAACGAACTTCAGCTCACCGCGCTGCGCCCCATGAAGGTGTTCGACCCGGCGAACGACCTCAAGGAGCTGTTCGGGCAGCTCGTCGCTGAGGGACCCGCTCCGGCCCGGAGGGCAATGAGCGAGGCGGTAAGGGAAGCGCTGTCGGCGCGCTTCGCGCGTGAGGGGCTTGGCCCGTTCATTGAGCCCAACCCCACTGTGCATGTCAGAGCTCTGGACAAGGAGTTGACTGTCCCGTTTGGGTACCGCAATGGGCGCTTCAATCTGGTGAGACCGGCGGCGTTCCTTCAGCGCCGCATTCCCGATGTCATTAGCGACGCTTGCGTTCTCGCCGTAGAGGGCCATTCCATCTACCAGCACCCCGACTTGTTGCGTGGGGAGATGCAACTCGTCGTTGTCGCTCAGTTCGCGCCAAGCCCCGGTCGCGCGACCGGGATCGTGAGGGAGGTATTCAGCGAGAACGACGTCGTCCTGCACGACATTGAGGATCTCGGCGCACTCATACAGCACATTCGGGAGAGCACTGCAAGCACTGGCGCCCACAGTCCTGCCAACGCCTCCAGCCCGGCTGCAACCACCGCGTGAGCGCGCTCTGCAAGCCATGGAAACTGACGTCAGGACGTGTGAGGGTAGCATTCCTCGCTGCCGGGTCGGCCCGTGTGACACTCCGCTGGATTCGCTGCTCGTCCTGGGCATGTAAGGGCGCGGCCTACGAGGCAACGATCGTGGACTATCACGTGGGATAAGAGACCAGAGGAATGATCCCCAAGCATCGCATTCCCACATCGCCGGGGGAAATCCTTGATGAGGTGTTCCTGCGGCCGTTGGGGCTGACGCAGACGGCTTTCGCCCGGCATCTCAGGGTGCCGGTGCGGCGTATCAACGAGATCGTGCGGGGGAAGCGGGCGGTGAGCCCGGAGACGGCGCAGCTCTTCGCCGCGGCACTCGGCACGTCGCCAGAGTTCTGGATGCACGCGCAATCGTCCTACGACCTGGCGACGCACAGAATCACGGTGGAGATCAAGCCGCTCGTCAAGGCAAGCTGACCGAGGGCTGCGTGTTTGGCCAGGCGCCCGGCAACCTCTCCCTTGGGGAGAGGTCGCCCGCCATAGGCGGGCGGGTGAGGGTGCCTTCCGTGGCGTGGCGGCGGGCCAAGCACCCTCACCCTAGCCCTCTCCCCAGGGAAGAGGGAAGCACCCTCACCCCAACCCTCTCCCCGAGGGAGAGGGAGACTGGTCAGTGCCTTGTCGTGGCGCAGAGATCGAGGATTCTGAAATCGGCAATCGGAAATCGGGAATCGGCAATCTGTCGGACGCGAAGCGGATCGCGATCTTCCGGCTGAGCGCGCTGGGGGACGTTGTGAACACGCTGCCGGCGCTCTCGGCGCTGCGGCGCGCGCGGCCGGATGCGCATATCACGTGGGTCGTCGAAGCGGCGTCGGCGGGGGTGCTCGACGGGCACCCGATGCTCGACGAGGTGCTGGTCTCGGGCCGCAAGCGGTGGCAGGGGGCGTTCAAGCGGCTCCGCGGCGCGTGGCGGGCGGCGAGGGAGTTCTGCGGCTTCTGCGCGCTGCTGCGGCGGAAGCGCTTCGATGCGGTGATTGACTTCCAGGGCAACCTGCGGAGCGCCGTGGGCACGTGGCTCACGCGGGCGCCGATGCGCGTCGGGCCGGGGCGCGGGGCGGGCCGCGAGAGGAGCCATTGGTTCTACAGCGTCCGCCTGCCCCTGCCCGAGGGGCCGATGCACAGGGTCGAGCGGGGCCTCGCGCTCCTCCGCGCCCTTGGCATCGAGACGGCGGACGCCAAGCCCGTGATCCCGGTGAGCGAGGCGGACAAGGCGAAGGTGGATGCGTTCCTGGTGTCCGTTGGGTTGGCTACCGCGACGCGTGAGCCACCACCCCCCTGTCATTCCGAGCCTGTCGAGGAACCTCTCAAGGGAGAAGGCCGTGGTCATGCAGTGAGTCCTGGGATCGGGGCCGACTCCTCTGAAAGGTGCTTCGCTTCGCTCAGCATGACAGGGGGTGGGGCACAGGGGGGTGGGTTCGCACTGATCCACGCGGGGACGAGTCCCTTCGGGCAGTATAAGCAGTGGCCGGCCGAGCGGTGGGCGGAGGTGGCGAAGCGGCTCGGCGCCGAGTTCGGCCTGCGCGTCGCCTTCACGCGGGGGCCGAGCCAGTCGGAGAGCGAGGCGGCTGAGGCGATGGCCGCTTGTGTGAACGCCGTGGGCGGCGTGTCCCCGATTGTGGGCGGCGTGTCCCCGGTTGTGGGCGGCGTGTCCCCACGCCGCGGTTCGCGGGACGGGGACGTCCCGCCCACAATGGCGCGGGACACGGAGGTCCCGCCCACGGCATTGGCCGCGCCGGTCTTCTCGCTGCGCGAGCTGGGCGAGTTGTGCAGGCGGTGCCGCGTGTTCCTGAGCGTGGACACGGGGCCGATGCACCTGGCGTCGGCGGTGGGCGCGCCCGTGGTGGCGCTCTTTGGGCCGAAGGACCCGCGGGTCTACGGCCCCTACTTCGGCCCGCGGGCCATCGTCGAGAAGCCGCTCGACTGCCGCCCCTGCCGCAAGCGCTCGTGCGACGATCCGCGGTGCATGCTCGCCATCACGCCCGACGACGTGCTGGCCGCGACAAAGGAGCTGTTGGGATGAAGCCGGAGCGGGTCACTGTGATCGGCGACGGTGGCTGGGGCACGACCCTGGCCCTGTTGCTCTTGGGCAAGGGCCACGCCGTGCGGCTGTGGGGGGCGTTCCCCGAATATGCCGAGACCATGCGCCAGCGGCGCGAGAATGCGAAGTTCCTGCCAGGCGTGCCGCTGCCCGAGGCGCTTGAGCTGACAGGCGATCTGGCCGCGGCAGTGGGCGGTGCCGAGATGCTCGTGATGGCCGTGCCCTCGCAGTTCATGCGGGGCGTCCTGCGGCAACTCGCCGAGTGCTATGTTCCCGGCACACCCATCGTGAGCGTGGCGAAGGGGATCGAGAACAGGACGCTCCTGCGGCCGACCCAGGTGATCGCCGATGTGTTGGGGCGGGGAGGATATTGCCGATTGCCGATTGCCGATTGCCGATTGAAGAACAAGAGCCGAGCGCTGTCACCGCAATCGAGAATCGAAAATCGAAAATCGAAAATCGCGCGTCTCGTCGTCGCCCTGTCCGGACCGAGCCATGCGGAGGAGGTGGCCCGCGGGCTGCCGGCAACGGTCACTGTCGCCAGCCGCGACGCGGCGCTTGCGCGGCGCGTGCAGCAACTGTTCATGACAGACCGCTTCCGCGTCTACACGACGAGCGACGTGGCGGGGGTCGAGCTGGGCGGGGCGGTGAAGAACGTGGTGGCCATCGCGGCAGGCATCTGCGACGGGATGAAGCTGGGCGACAACGCGAAGTCGGCCCTCCTCACCCGCGGCCTGGCCGAGATGATGCGCCTGGGCGTGGCGATGGGCGCGAGGCGCGACACGTTCGCCGGCCTGGCCGGCATCGGCGACCTGATCACCACCTGCGCCAGCCCGTTTGGCCGCAACCGCTCGGTCGGCATCCAGATCGCCCAGGGCAAGAGCCTCGACGAGATTGTCGCCGGAATGGCGATGGTCGCCGAGGGCGTGCGCACGACCCTCTCGGTCCGCGCCCTGGCCCGCCGCCACGGCGTCGAGATGCCCATCACCGCCCAGGTCTACCAGGTCCTCTTCCGTGGCAAGGACCCTAGGCTGGCCCTGCGGGACCTCATGCAGCGCGCCGCGAAGGGCGAAGTGGGTTAGAGACGCGGCCCGGCCAGGGATAGGATGAGGCACAGAAGGCGAGGGGGAGAAGGAGGCAGGGCGATGAGATGGATTGCCATTCTGGCGTGCGTCAGCATGCGGCTGGCCACAGGCGGGACGCCTGTGCCGCCAGCCCAAGAGCCCGAGGACATGCCGAAGATCATCCCTGATGCGTCCGCCGCCAATTGGGTGGTGGACCGCTTCGCGGGGAACAGCACGGCGGGGCCGGAGTTCCTTCAGGGGCCGGCGCGCGAGGCGGGCGGGCTCGGCCGCTGCGGGGCCTGCCCGCTGCCCGACGGCTCGGTCATCATTCCGTTTCCCGGCGGCCTGGCAGAGGTGGACACGGGCGGGACGCTCCGCCTGCTCTTCGACGACGGGCGCGACCCCGTCGAGCGCACGACGGGCCAGGTGTGCGCTCACGCGGGCGTGGCGTACAACCCGAAGGACAAACGCCTCTATCTCACGGGGCGGAACTGCCTGCGGCGCCTGGTGACAAGCCCCGACGCCCCGGCCCGGGCCGAGGTGGTGGCCGGCGTGCCAGGGAAGCCCGGCTTCGACGACGGGCCGGCCGCCTCCGCCACCTTCACGCGCATTGACAGCATCGTCATCAACTCCCGCGGCACAATCTACATTCTCGACCACAACAAGCGCATCCGCCGCATCGAGGACGGCCAGGTGACGACCCTGAACGCCGCCGTGAGCAGCGGCAAGCGCACCGACGGGCCGCTCGCTCAGGCCACCTTCGCCCTCATCGGCCTCGGCGGAAACCTGTGCAGTGGCGAGGACGACGACATGCTTTACCTCTCCGACCACTGGAACTTCTGCGTCCGCCGCATTGACCTCAAGAAGGGCGAGGCCACGACCGTGGCCGGCATGCCCAAGCCCGACAAGTGGAAGCCCGCCGAGCAAACGCCCCAGCAGAAGCGCTACAACAACAACTGCGACGGCCCCGCCCTCACCTGGGCCAGCTTCAACTCCGGTTGCGCCTACGTGTGCTGGGACCCCGTCCACCAGGCCCTCTGGTGCGGCGGGCCGGACGAGAATCGCTTCCGCTGGCTCAAGGGCGGCGAACTCCGCACCGTCATTGGCGCGAAGCCCGACCAGAACAAGTGGCCGAAGGACGCCGTGGGTGTCCCCGCCGAGAAGGTGTTCCTGTGCTGGAACGCTGTCGTGGGCACCGACGCCAAGGGGGGCGTCTATCTCTCCTGTTCGGGGGAGCCGAATGGACTCTGGCGGGCCTACAACGCAAAGGAGGTGAAGCCATGAGACGCCTCCCCGGAATCGTCCTCGTCCCTCGTCCTCGTCCCTCGTCCTCGACTCTTCCTCGGGTTTCGATTACGAGGACGAGGAGGAGGACGAGGACGATTTCGAGCCTCGCCTTCATTGCAGCGGCGTTCGCACAACTGGCCGCCGGCAGCGAAGGCATCGAGGTCGGCGAGGAGTTCATCCTTCTGGCCGACGGGCCGGGCAAGGGCATCCAGGCCACGCCCGATGCGGCCTTTGGCGATGGCACGTATCTCGCCGTCTGGCGCGAGGGCTGGCACGGCAAGGGCGGCGCGGCGCGGGTGCACGCCGTGCGGATTTCGGCGGAGGGCAAGGTGCTCGACGCCAAGGGCATCGAGGTGGCTGGCGGAAAAAGACTCCAGGAGTCTTTTCTGCGAAGCACCCAAGGGGCCGTTCCGGGAAAAGACTCCTGGAGTCTTTTTCCGCCACAGGAGCATCCTCGCGTAGCCTTCGGGGGCGGGGTGTTCCTCG
>VGYV01000426.1 GCA_016872855.1 Planctomycetota bacterium | reverse complement strand
GGCGACTGGATTCGCGCGCAGAACCTCTGGCGGCGCTGGATGATGGCCCACTCGATGCCCAAGCCCGGCGGCAAGCTGCCCCCGCCGCAATTCGTCGCCGCAAGCTCCCGCGCCTACAACGAGATGATTGACGCCAACACCGAAAACCAGATCATGTTCATCAACCGCTTCCTCGAAGAGGGGCTGAAGCTCGACTACTGGTGGATGGACGCCGGCTGGTACATTCAGCAGAAGGGCTGGCCCCAGGTGGGCACGTGGGAGGTTGACCCGAAGCGATTCCCCAAGGGCTTCAAGCCGATCAGCGACCATGCCCACGCCAAGGGCCTGGGCATCCTCGTCTGGTTCGAGCCCGAGCGGGTGGCCGACGGCACCTGGCTGGCCGAGAAACACCCTGAGTGGCTCCTGGGCAAGCCGGGCGGCAATCGCCTGCTCAACCTCGGCAACGACGAAGCGCGCAAATGGCTCACGGACCACGTGGACAAGCTCCTCACCGAGCAGGGGATTGACCTGTATCGGCAGGACTTCAATTTCGACCCCCTCGGCTACTGGCGGGCGAACGACCCGCCCGACCGCCAGGGCATCACCGAGATCAAGCACGTCACCGGCTACCTCGCCTACTGGGACGAACTCCGCCGCCGCCACCCCAACATGCTCATTGACTCCTGCGCCAGCGGCGGGCGGCGCAACGACCTGGAGACCATGCGCCGCGCGGTCCCCCTGTGGCGCAGCGACTACGCCTTCGAGGCCACGGGCCACCAGGGAATGACCTACGGCCTCTCCTTCTGGCTCCCCTACCACGGCACTGGCACTGTGGCGTGCGACAACGCGCCCTACTATGGCGGCGGCAAGACCCCCGTCCAGCCCTACGCCTTCTGGAGCAACGCCGCGCCCAGCCTCGGCTGCGGCATTGACCTGCGCGTGCGGGATATTGACTACGAGAAGCTCCGCAAGCTCGTCGCCCAGTGGCGGGCGATCAGCAAGCACTACTACGGCGACTTCTATCCTCTCACCAGCTACACCCTCGACAACGGCGTCTGGATGGCCTGGCAGTTCGACGGCCCGGCCGCTGGCGAGGGCGTCGTCCAGGCATTCCGCCGGCCCGACAGCCCCTACCTCACCGCCCAGTTCCGCCTCCGCGGCCTCGACCCTGCGGCCGATTACACCGTCACCAACCTCGACGACGGCAAGCCCGCCAAACTCCCCGGCCGCCAGCTCCTCGACGGGGGCCTCCTCGTCACGATCCCCGAGCGCCCCGGCGTCGCCATCCTCACCTACAAGCCGGCAGGCAAGTAGGTCCTGTTGCCGAAAGCCGACCGAGCCGAAGACCGCCTGAAGGCCGAACTACGAACCCCCAGACTCCTTGTTCGTAGTTCGGCCTTCAGGCGGTCTGCTGCTCCCCCAGCGGCGGGAGGGGCTCGTCGAAGCCGGCGCGCTTGAAGGCGCGGGCGGCGGGGAAGGCTTCCTCGGCGAGGCGGCGCAGGCGGACGAGGAGGGCCTGTATGGGCCTCACGCTTTCAGCGGCGGAAGGCAGGATGCGCGCAATGTCAGCCCAGGCCACCAACGACCGGTCCATGCCGATGAGAGCCACCTTCGCTGAGCCGTCGGAGTCTTTGGGGAAGTCGTATTCCTCGGCCAGCTCTTTCATGTCCTCATCTTCCTGGAGCGCGCGCATGAGCTTCACCCAGATGAGGTGCTGATACCAGCGGATGACCTCGATGGCGTCGTCGAGCTGGATGGCTTGCTCTGCGGGGTCGGGCGCGCCCGGGTCGGTCGGCGGCTCGGCGCCCAGCGCCTTCAGCTTCTCATCGGTCTCGGCCTGGTGGGCGTTGAGCCAGGCCTCGGCCATGTTGGTGTATCGCCACGCGGCGCGGGCGGCGGGATGGTCGCGGGCCGCCTTCTCCCTGGCCTCTTCCTCCCTTTGCCACTCCTGGAACTCCTCGTCGTCCCATTCACCCTCCGGCTCGGCGGGGGGCTCGTCACCGTCGGCGGACTTGGCGGCTTCCTCACTCCTGGCGTCCAGGCGCTCCCAAAACTCGGCGTTCTCGTCGGCGGTTCGCCGGCGCTCGAGCTCCTTCTCGAGCTTCTCGCGCGAGGCATAGTTCAGACAGCGCTCCGTGAAGGGGCAGCGGTCGCACCAGGCGTCGCAGTAGTTGTAGATGCCGGGGACGAATCGCGGGTCGCCCACCAGGTCATCCAGGTCGTCGGGTTCCATGGCTCAATCCCCTTGCCGCACTGCGCCACACAATCTCCTCTGGAGCGGCTATCGCCACTCCCGGCACGGACGATACCATAGCTCGAGGAGAGACGCAACCTCGCAGATGAGCACTCGGACAGCGCGCGCCTCTCCTCGTGCTTGACAGGAACCCCGGGACGTGTATGCTGGCGGCCGGGGTTCGCTCGGTTCGGCAGGGGGAGCTGGGCTGCGCTTCGATGCGCAGCGCAGGCCAGTTGGAGGAGGGGTTTGTCCCATGCGGAAGTCCGAATGGGTAGGCTCACAAGCGTTGCCATCGCCATCCGCCAGTTCAGGGGGAACACGGGAGCCGTCCGCCACGCCCGCGTCCTAACTCGCCTCTTCCACGGGCTGGGGGCGCGGGTGGATGTCTACAGCGAATCCATGGATAGGCGGGCCGTCAGTGTGAATGGGGGGGTCCCGCACGCACTCTCGGGATGGCCTCTCGTGGGCTACTGGCGACGACGAGCCTTCAACTCACGGGTCCTGCGCCGGCTCCACAGGAACAGCTACGACCTGGTGATCGGCCACGGGGATATCATGGAGCAGGACGTGCTGTGCCTCCACAACTGCGTGCACCTGGCCCACGAGCTGATCCACGGCCGTCCCGCCCCGCCTGGCCACGTCATGGGCAGGATACACGGGGAGATGCTGAGCAAGAAGGGCTTCCGGCTTCTGGTCGCCAACTCGCACTTGATGGCAAAGGACATCACCGGGCGTTTCGGCATCGAGCCCGAGCGTGTGGGGGTCGTCCATCGTGGCCACGATCCCGCCCAATTCAACAGGGACGAACGTGATGCCCGACGGCCTCGGGTGCGAGGAGAGCTGGGGATCGGGAAGGACGAGGTCTTGCTCGGCCTGGTCACGTCGGGCAACTTCGAGAAGAGAAACGTGGCGTTCTTCCTGCGTTCCGTGTCGAGGCTGCCGGCCGAGCTCCGCTCGCGGTGCCACTGCCTGGTCGTCGGGAGGGAGCGGAAGGTTGGGCAGTACCGGTCCCTGGCGCGGGAGCTTGGCCTGGGCGAGCGGGCGCATTTTTCGGACTCCGTGGCGCAGGTTCAGGACGTGTTCCACGCGCTGGACATCTACGCCCTGCCGGCGAAGATCGAGGAGTTCGGGCGCGCGGTCCTGGAGGCGATGGCGTGCGGGCTGCCGGTCGTGACCTCGGATCGCGTCGGGTGCTCGGAGCTGTTTCCGGGCGCCAGCCGCGCCTTCGTCTTCCCATCGGGCGAGGAAGAGGAGCTCGTTCGCCGGCTGTGCCAACTGGTCCGGAATCCCGGGCTCCGGGAGGAGCTGGGCGGGGCCAATCGGGCGGTGGCCCTCCAGAACACGGAGCAGCACGAGGCGCAGCGTTTCGAGGGGCTGCTGCGCGAGCGCGGAGTGATCGGATGAGGGTGCTGCTGATCGATCCGCCGTTCCAACGTTTCATGGGCTTCTACCGCTACTACTATCCCCTGGGCCTGGCCTCCATCGCTGCCGTGCTGCGACAGGCGGGCCACGAGGTGGCGGTGTACGACGCGGACCACCTGGAGTCGGCGGAAACGCTCTGCTGGACCGCCGTCGCGCAACGCCACGAGGAGTTCCTGAAGGGCCTGCGCGCGCAGGACCACCCGCTGTGGCGGGAGGCGAAGGAGGTCGTCAGCGGCTTCGCGCCGGACATCGTGGGCATCACGGTCCTCTCCGTCAAGGCTTCGAGCGGCGCCAGGGTTGCCGCCATCTGCAAAGAGGTCAACCCCCGTATCGCGGTCGTGGTCGGCGCCGATCATCCGACCGTTTTCCCCGCCAGGACGCTGCAAGACGCCAACATTGACTTCGTGGTTCGCGGTGAGGGGGAGGCCACGATGGCCGACCTGGTCGCCTGCCTTCAGGACGGCGGCCGCCGGCGCCTGGCCCACGTGGCGGGACTGTCGTACAGGGAAGGAGGCGAGGTCCGGCACAATGCGGACCGCGAGCCTATCCCCGACCTGGACGTGCTGCCCCTGCCGGCCATTGACTCCGTGATGCAGGTGGACTCGTACCGGCCGGTGGACTTCGGCGCGGTCATGGGCAGCCGCGGCTGTCCCTACGCCTGCACCTTCTGCGGCGTGGCCAACCTCTGGTCGCGCAAAGTCAGGTACCGCTCGGTCGCCAACGTGATACGCGAGATGGAGTGGCTGCACGAGACCTACGGGACCGAGTACTTCTCGTTCCGAGATGCGTCCTTCACGCTCTCGCGCGAGCGCGTCGAGGAGCTGTGCCGCGAGATCACGCGGCGGGAGATGGGGATTCGCTGGGAGTGCCTGACAAGGCCGGACCTGCTGGACGAGCCGATGGTGGAGGCCATGAAGCAGTCGGGCTGTGCCACGATTCGCATCGGGCTGGAGTCGGGCAGCGAGATGATCCTGCGGCACATGAAGAAGCACCTCGACCTGGACGCTGTGCGGCGCGCGGCGAGGACTCTCACCGAGAATGGCCTGTACTGGTCCGCCTACCTGCTCTTCGGCACCCCGATGGAGACGAGAGAGACAGTTGAGGAGACCCTGGCCTTTGTCCGCGAGATCAACCCTCCCTTCCTGACCCTGGCGCGGTTCGCCCCCATCCCAGGGACGGAGATGTGCGATGAGCTCGCCCATCGCGGCCTGATCTGTGCCGACACGGACTGGAGCATGGAGTGCAACCAGCGGCTACGTTCGCACTACGTCTACAGCATGACGGAGGAGGAGTTCGAGCGAACGATGCGGGAGGTCGCGGCCTTCGTTGAAGCGCACAACATGGCGAACAGCGCGAGGATTGGGACCAGGGACGGCAGGCTCAAGTAGGCGGGAGCATGTTTTTTTCTTGACAAGGGGCGGCGCGGCGCGGTAGGATGGTGCCCGGCTGCTGTTCCCCGACGGCGGCCGGTCCCCGCGGCAACCAGGGTGCTGTTGTTAGGAGCGTCCGTTCATGTGGCCCACCCTGCGCGTGGTTCTCGTGGGTCTGCTGTGCGTGACGATGACGAGTTGCGGCTGGCTCGGGTGCCGGAAGAAGCCAAAGGACTACACGAAGGCTCTGCCGGAGGGCGAGACGGCGCTCGTGAAGATCGACCCGAAGGACTACCCGGCCTTCGGCACGGGGTTCAAGGACCGCGCCGGCCTCATCGAGGCGATTGACCACAGCCTGTGGTGGTACAAGCAGCCCTCGGCCAAGCAGTTCTTCCCCTACAAGGTCGTCAACGACCCGAAAGGGATCAGCCTGGACCGCTGCGTCGCCACGCTCGAGGCCTTCAAGAAGGTGCTAGGCGAGGCGAAGGACGCGGCCGACCTCGAGCGCATCATCGCCGAGCGGTTCGATGTCTACATGTCGCGCGGCTGCGACGAGAGGGGCACCGTGCTCTTCACCGGCTACTGCACGCCCATCTTCAAGGGCAGCCTGGTCCGCACGCCCGACTACAACTACCCGCTCTACAAGCGGCCCGACGACCTTGTGACGAAGGACCCGGACGGCACGCCGCAGGGCCGCCGCACCGAGAGCGGCGAGGTGGTGCGCTACTACACCCGCCGCGAGATCGAGACCAACCAGATCTTCAACCAGCCGAAGTACATCGCCCAGAAGCTCGAACTCGTCTGGCTCAAGAGCCCCCTCGAGGTCCACATCTGCCACGTCCAGGGCTCGGCCAAGATTGACCTGGGCGACGGGACGATCATGAACGTAGGCTACCACGGGAAGACCGACCGCCCCTACGGCAGCGTGGGGCTGGCGCTCGTGGCCGACAAGAAGATACCGGCCGACGAACTGTCGCTCTCGAAGATGATCGAGTACTTCGAGAAGTATCCGCACGAGATGAAGTACTACGTCTACAAGAACGACTCGTACGTCTTCTTCCAGAAACAGGAGGGTGAGGCCCGCGGCTCGATCAACGTGCCGGTCATCCCCTACCGCAGCATAGCGACCGACAAGGCGGTGTTCCCGCGCGCCCTGCTGTCGTACTGCGTGACGAAGGCCCCGCGGCGCGACTCGTCGGGCAAGGTCACGCTCGAGCCCTTCTACGCCTTCACGCTGGACCAGGACGCGGGCGGGGCCATCCGCTCGGCGGGGCGGTGCGACATCTACATGGGCGTCGGCCCCGACGCGATGTTGCTCTCCGGCCGCACGCGAGCCGAGGGCAAGCTCTACTACCTGGCCATCAAGTAGCCGCGGTCGCGCAGAAACCAAGACTGCCTAAAGGCAGGACTCCGAACAGGCGGCGAACCCGTTCGGAGTCCTGGCTTCAGCCACTTCTTGCACCACGGGGTTGGAGCGCGCGGCAGTGGCGAGCGAGCGGGCATCGCGCCGGGCCATCCTTGCCGGCGACTTCCTCATGGTCTGCGGCGGGGTCGGCGTGGTCCTGGGTGTCGTGCCCTTCGTCGTGAGCGCGCTGCGCATGGCGGGGTTCAGCCTGGGCCTCGGGCCGCAGGACTGGGCGGCGCACGGCGTCGAGGCGATGGGCCTCAGCGTGCCCTGGGCCGCGCTCTCCTCGGCGTGTGGGGCATTCCTTGGCGGATTGCTGCTCGCCGCGGGCCTCGGCTGGCGGCGGGGCCGGCCCTGGGCGCCCCTCGTAACCCTCATCTACGCGCTGCTCGGCATCGTCGTGACGGGCACCGACCTTGTCATCTTCGCCCTTGCCGCCAGGCGCGGCCCGATGCGCACCTCAATGCTCATCGCCGACGGCCTCGCCTGCGCCCTCGCCGCCGCCACCCTCCTCGCCCTCATCCTCTGGCGACGACGCCAGGCACGCGTCCGGCCTGGGGACACACCTCCCTCCTCTCCCTCGGTACGTGTTTATTGACCTCTGCATAAGGAATGATAAGGCCACGGGGGTGGGGCAGGCATCTTGCCTGCCGAATCGAGGATTGCAGGCTGGAAGCCTGCACCACCAGAAGCCCTTGCCTTATCATTCTTTATGCAGAGGTCAATAAGTCGGGCCCTGGTCCCAGGGACTTCAGCACTTCTTTTCACAAAACCCATGACCACGCACGCTAAATAACTCGCCACGATTCTGGATCGAACGGGGGGCCACGTGAGACTCCTTAAGCGGCAGTTGGCGTGTTAGCCTTGGCAAGGGAGGGACTGGCCCCT
>VGYV01000425.1 GCA_016872855.1 Planctomycetota bacterium | reverse complement strand
CGGCACGACAGAGCGCGGGTGCCGCCCCGACGGGGCTGGCGCCTCTGCTACCCCCTTCCGGCGGCTTACGCCGCCGGCTACACCCTATCGCTCCTTCGGAGCTGGGCCTGCTGGTGAGAAATGCGGGTTAGCGCGGCCGTCTCCTCGCGTGGGGCGTCGGTCCTTCCCAATTCCCCACAGGGGGTGAGGGCGGTGGGCGGGGGACCGCCCCCGCCCCAGCAACGGGGCGACACTGGGAACCAGCGCCATCGGGCCACACGGGCCCATCGCCATCCGCTTTCTCACCCACGCCCCACCCGGTTCCCCTCACTCCATCTCGGGGAAGCAGTGAGGGAAATGGGCCTTCACTTGGTCAATGTGCAGGGCGAAGCCGGTGCCTTGCATGTTGGTGCCGAGTGTGACCATGCCGATGACGCGGCCGAGCATGTCGAAGAGGGGGCCGCCAGAGTTGCCAGGGTTGACCGCGGCGTCGGTCTGGAAGAAGTGGATGTTGTTGAAGACGCGGTCGCGGTTGCTGATGATGCCTTTGGTGACGGTGTGTTCGAGGATCTGGGGGCCGGAGGGGCCGGCCATGATGCCGGGGCTGCCGATGGCGACGATGTCCTCGCCGGCGACGACGTCCTTGGCGCTGCCGAGGGGGAGGGGCTTGAGGGGGTGGGCGCGGGCGTCGGCCTTGAGGATGGCGATGTCGCTGACGGGGTCGAGGAGGACGACCTGGAGGTCGGGGACGGTGACGGACTTGCCTTCGCGCTTGTAGCGGAGCTGGAGCTTGCCGCCCGGGGCGATGACGTGGAAGTTGGTGGCGATGAGGCCGTCGGAGCTGATGACGAAGCCGCTGCCGCTGCCGTGGCTCGGGGCGACGACGAGGCAGGATTCCTCGACCTGCTTGACGAGGTCGGAGAGCTGGGCGAACTTGGTGGGGGGCGGGTCGGCGTGCTTGGCGCCCTTGGCCTCTGCGAGGAGGCGGCGGGCGGCGGGCTGGTGGGGGTTGAGCTTGAGGGACTGGTCGAGTGCGGCGGCGGCGGCGGGCTTGTCGCCGGCGGCGAGGTGGACGCGGCCTAGGGTGGTGAGGGCGATGAAGTCGTCGGCCTTGCGGGCGAGGGCGGTCTTGAGGAGCTCGATGGCCTCGGGGAATCTCTTGGCGCGGGCGAGGAGGCGGGCGGGCTCGATGCAGGCGTCGAGTGAGACGATGGTGGCGCCGCGGTCGAGGGTGCGTGCGGCGGCGTAGTGGGCGAGGGCCTTGTCGGCCTGGCCCTCGCGGGCGTAGAGCTTGGCGAGGTAGTAGCGGACGTTGGGGGACCAGGGGTAGACGTGGACGAGTTGCTCGCCTGCGGCGATTTGCTCGGCTGGGACGGGGAGCTTGGCCTCGCGGACGACGATTTTGTCGCCCTCGCGTGCGAGGACTTTGTAGGTGGTGACGCCCCCGGGGCCGCGGAAGTTGAGGAGGCGGCTGGCCTGGCGGCTGAACTCGAGGTCGCCCTCGTAGACGTCGGCGACGCCGTTGTCGCTGGCGACGGGGGCGGTGGGGTTGGCGGCGCTTTTCTTCTGTCGCTCGATGAAGGCGCGGGTGGACTTGATGTAGGCTTCCTTGCCGGGGAGCTTTTTGTCCTCGAGGGCCTTGGCCTCGGCGAGGGCGTCGTCGAACTTGTCGGCCTTCACGAGGTCGAGGACCTTGGCCTCGAAGTCGGCGAGGGAGACGTTGGCCTTGGCCTGGAGTTCGAGGGCGTATTTCTTGGCTTCCTGGTAGGCCTTGGTCTTCTCGAAGGATGCGGGGAAGCCGTCGAGGAGGCGGATGGCGTCGTCGAGCTTGCCTGCGGCGGCGAGCTTGTCGGCCTCGGCCTTGCGCTTGGCGAGTTCTTTTTCGGCGCTGGCTTCGAGGTTTTCGGGCTTGGCGCGGCGCTGGGTGTCGAGTTCGCCGCCGTATTGCATGGCTTTCTTGCCGGCCTTGGTGCGCCAGTAGCGGGTGGGGAACTTGTCGAAGAGGGCGATGGCCTCGTCCCACTTGCCCTCGGCGGTGAGCTTGTCGGCCTGGGCTTTGCGGGCCAGGAACTCCTTTTCGGCTTCGGCCTCGAGGGGGTCCTCGCCTTTGGCGGGCTCGCGTTTCACCTCGCAGTTGCGGCTGTGGATCCAGCCGAAGACGGGCTGGTCCTTGCCCTCGGCCTTGACGTAGATGCCGTACCAGACGTCGCGCTGCTGGACGACCTCGAAGGTCTGGCCCTTGGTGACGCTGGCGACGGGCTTGGTGCCGAGCATCACGTCGGCCTTGTCGGCGGTGACGACGATGGTCATCGCGTGGGCGGCGCCGGCCGCCAGGAGGGTGAGAAGGAGCACAAGACACGCAGCGATGCGGCTGGACATGGCATCTCCTCGCTAGCCGCGCCGGCGGCTGCCGCAACAGTTCTTGTACTTCACTGGCTTCCCGTCGGGTCGGGTTTTTCCGCAGGGGCAGGGGTCGTTGCGCCCCGGCTCCTTGCGGCTGATGATGGCCTGGACGACCGGCTCGGGCCTGCCCGGCTTGGCCTGGCGACGGGGCCGGGCCGCGGCGGCCTGGGCCTCGGCGGCCGCGCGTTGCTGTTGGATGGACGCCACGTCGTGGACGTAGCGGTCGGCCTGCCAGATGCTGCGGGCCTCCTCCTCGTCCCGCTCGTACTTCACCTTCAGCAGGTAGTCGGTCACTGTGTCCTCGATAGACTTGGTCATCAGGTCGAACATCTTGTAGCCTTCGCGCTTGTATTCGACCTTGGGGTCCTGCTGCCCATAGCCACGGAAGCCGATGGTGCCGCGGAGCAAGTCCATGTTGTACAAATGAGACTTCCAGCGGACGTCAATGGTCTGGAGGAGGAGTTGGCGAACGGTCCAGAGCATGCGTTGGGAGCCGAGTTCGCGCTTGCGGGCGTCGTAGGCGGCGAGGACCTGCTCGCGGATGTGGCGCTCGAGCTGGGCGAAGTCCTCGGGGGGATACTTGGCCAGCTCGAAGGGGTCGAGGGCGACGCCGAACTTGCGGGCGACGGCGTTCGCGAGGCCGGCGAGGTTGCGGCCGTCCTCCGCGAGGTCGGTTTCGAGGAAGATGCCGAGGGCGGTGTGGACGACCTCGGCTCGGACTTGTTCGACGGGGCGCTGGGCGTAGGCGGCGGCCACGGCCTGGCTGAGGTGGCCTTCGATGGCGGCAAGGGTCTCGGAACGGATGTCCTCGGCGCTGGCCGAGCCGCTCAGATGGGCGCCGCGGAGCCAGATGTCCATCGCCGCGCATTCCCACTCGGCTGGGAACTGGTCGGGCGGCAGGCAGAGGGAGAAGACGCCCTCGAAGGCGTCGCGGGCTACGTCGCCCGCCCCGCGCCGCTCGTAGCGGGCGCGGGCAAGCTCGGTGAGGACGCGGACGCCGGCCCGCGGCTCCCCCTCGGCCTCTTCCTCGAACTTTTCGAGAGAGACGCTGACGGAGAAGACCTTGCGTGCGAAGGCGGCCAGGCCGGGCAGCGGCAGCTCCTCGTCCTCGTTGAGGGCCAGATAGGCCTCAAGCGTGGGCGGGACCAGCTCCTGCACGGCGTCCTCGGCGCTGACGTGGCCCTGCTGGTAGTCGTCGAGCTTGGTTTGGAGCAGGTGGCCGCGGGCCTCCTTGAGCTTGCCCTCAGCGAAGCGCCGCAGGTCGCCCTCAAGCTTCCCCTCGTTGCCGAGGAAGGGGTAGCGTGCGACGGCCCAGGCGGCCAGCCCGCCATAGCCAGGCTGCCCCCGGAAGCTCTCGGAGCCGAGGAACTGGCCGAGGCCCTTGCGGAAAAACCGCGGCACGAAGCTCTCCAGGAGCTGTGCCGTCTCCTCGGCGGGATCTGCCTCGGCGGCGGCGCGGGTGAAGTGCAGGCACAGCTCCTGCGCGTCGCACGCGCGCCACTGGGCCTCAGTGACGCTCATCCCCAGGTCGGCGGCCCACTCGGCGATGCTGGCAAAGCAGCGCTCGGAGG
The DNA here is from genome assembly GCA_016872855.1 of Planctomycetota bacterium. Lineage (GTDB taxonomy): Bacteria > Planctomycetota > PUPC01 > DSUN01 > DSUN01 > DSUN01. The sequence goes on along the minus strand of VGYV01000425.1, from coordinate 3,350 downwards.
GGGCGGCGCCGCCCAGGTTCCGCTCGATCAGGCGCGCGACCGTGCCCTCGACGCTCTGGAAGACGATGTCCTCCAGCCCTTCGAGGTGCTCACCGCGCCGGGCCGCCTCCTCGCCCTGGGCCGCCGCTTGCTCGAGCAGCGAGTCCGCCGTCTCCTCCGCCGCCCGCTTCGCCAGCTCGAAGGGGTCGAGTGACACGCGGAAGCGGCCGCTCAGGAACTCCGCCAGCCCCGCCAGGTCGTGCTCCGGCAGCCGCAAGTGGGCGTCCAGGTGCCACGCCGCCACGTCCTTCGCCCACAGGGCCTGGGCCTCGACGGGGGGCAGCTTGCCCAGGCGCTCGCCGAGCAGGGTCGCCAGGGCGTTCACCAGGTCGCCGGCCACGGCGTCGAACGCCGCCTCGGTGTCGCGCGGAGCCACGCTGACGCCCAGGCGCCGCTCGGCCCACACGGCCACGCGCTCGGCGTCGGGCCGCCGCAGGAAGGCGGGCGAGCCGAGGTAGAGGCGTGCGGCGCGGCGCCCCAGGTCGGCCGCCACCTCGCCCCCGTTCGGAGTGCGGCCTTCAGGCCGTCCCCCTGCCACGTCGCCCGTGTTCGGAGTGCGGCCTTCAGGCCGTCCCCCTGCCTGCCCGCCATAGGTCTTGGCCGCGGCGTCGAGCCAACGCTTGCGCAGCTCGTCGGGCCGCGTGCCGGCCACGCGGCTGTGGCCGGCCGCCTCGCCCACCCCCATCGCGTCCAGCCACTCGTGGAAGGTCTTGATCTCCCACCGCAGCGTGTCGCCGAACAGCAGCGGGTCCTGCTCGTAGCCCACGTCGAACCAGTGGCGGAGGAACTCGCCCGTATCGGCGTCGGCGTGCTGCTCGCCCGCGGCCTGGCCGACGATGCCGGCGATGCGCTCGCGGGTGACGCCCGTCAGCGTGGCGAGGGTGCAGGCGGCGCCCAGGCCCTCGGCCCAGCGGACGGCGCGCGGCAGGTCCCACCGTTCGGGGAAGGGAGTCCGCGTCTCCGACGCGGAAGCCTTCCGCCCCGGAGGGGCGGACTCCTGTACGGCCATGGCGCGGCAATCGGCGACGACCCGCTCGGCCCAGGCCCGCACGAGCTCGGGGGTCAGGGGACCTTTGGCCTTCCCTGCGAGGAGTTCAGCCAGCGCGTTGCGGTCCGCCCCTTGCCACTCCTCGAACGCGAGGCCGGCTCCGACGGCCTCGGCGATGGCCTGAAGGCGTCCGAAGACGCGCCGTGGCAGCGCCGTGTGGGGCGGCCGCAGGTCGGGCGCGAGGAAGCGGTCGAACGCGCGGCGGAGCGTCTCGCGCGGGTCGCGCCGCCCGCCGCCCTCGAGCACCTCCTGCCGCTGCGCGTAGATGAGCTTCCGCTGCTCGTCCATCACCTCGTCGTACTCGAGGACGTGTTTGCGGGCCTCGAAGTTGTGCTCTTCGACCTTCTTCTGGGCGCGCTCGATGCTGCGGCTCACCATGCCGCTCTCGATGGGCTCGCCGTTGCCCAAGCCGGCGCGGAGCATGAAGCGACGGACCCATTCCGCCATGAAGATGCGCATCAGCTCGTCTTCGAGGCTCACGAAGAAGCGGCTGGACCCCGGGTCGCCCTGGCGTCCCGCTCGGCCGCGGAGCTGGTTGTCTATGCGCCGGGCCTCGTGCCGCTCGGTGCCCACGATGTGCAGGCCGCCCAGCTCGGCCATGTTGTTCGCCAGCAGCATCGGGGCCATGCCGTGCTCCTTCCAGTAGCCCAGAAGGCGGCGGTGGACCTCGCCGTCGGCCACGTCGGTCTCGCCCTTCTTGCGCAGGCCCCATAGGTCGAACCAGTGGTGTTCGAGGAGGCGCTGGACCGCCTCGCGGCGGCTCTGGAACTCGTGCGGGTCGAGGCCGGGGGTGAGGGCCAGCTCGGGCGGGACCTCGCGCGGCGCCAGGTCGTGCTCCTGCCAGCGCGCCAACATCTCGGCGGGCGAGCAGGGGCCGAGCACGATGTCGGTGCCGCGGCCGGCCATGTTCGTCGCCACCGTCACGGCCCCGAAGCAGCCGGCCATGGCCACGATGCCGGCCTCCTTCTCGTGGTTCTTGGCGTTGAGGACCTCGTGCTTGATGCCGCGCTTTTCAAGGAGGGCGGAGAGCTTCTCGGACTTCTCGACCGAGATGGTGCCCACCAGGATCGGCCGCCCGATGCGGTTCACCAGCGCTATCTCGTCCACCACCGCCGCCCACTTCTCGTCCTCCAGCCCGTAGACGAAGTCGTGGCACGCCATGCGGCGCAGCGGCCGGTTCGTGCGGATCGGCACGACGTCGAGCTTGTAGATCTTCATGAACTCCGCCGCCTCGCTGAGCGCCGTGCCGGTCATGCCGGCGATCTTCTTGTAGAGGCGGAAGTAGTTCTGAAGGGTCACGGTGGCGAGGGTCTGGTTCTCCTCGCGGACCTTCACCGTGCGGTCGCGCGCAGCCTCCTTGGCCTCGACCGCCTGGTGCAGCCCGTCGCTCCACCGGCGGCCGGGCATCAGGCGGCCCGTGAACTCATCAATGATGATCACCTCGCCATCCATCACGGCGTACTCGACGTCCCGCTTATACAGCTCCTTGGCCTTGAGCGCCGCCTCGATGTACGGCGGCCAGTCCGCGTTCCGGCCGTGATACAGGCTCTCGACGCCCAGGAAGCGCTGGGCGTTCTTGATCCCCCGCTCCGTGAGGCCCACCGAGTGGTCTTTCCTGTTGAACGTGTAGTCGTAGCTGCGGAGGAACTCCTCGCGCTGCTCGGGCTCGCCGCGCGGCAGGCGCTGGGCGTCGTAGCCGGCCAGCTTCGAGACCAGCCGATGGGCCACCTCGTAGCGCTCGACCGACCCCTCGGCCGGGCCGCTGATGATCAGCGGCGTGCGGGCCTCATCTATCAGGATGTTGTCCACTTCGTCCACGATCGCGAAGTCCAGCGGGCCCTGCACCTGCGTCTCCACGTTGTCCTTCATGTTGTCCCGCAGGTAGTCGAAGCCGAACTCGTTGTTCGTGCCATAGGTGATGCTGGCGGCGTATTCGGGCTGGCGCTCGACCGATTCCATCGGGGTAAGGATGAGGCCGACGCTGATGCCGAGGGCTTCGAACATCGGGCCGTTCCAGTAGCGGTCGCGCTCGGCTAGGTAGTCGTTCACCGTGACGATGTGGATGTGCGTGCCGCCCAGCGCGTTGAGGTAGGCGGGCAGCGTGGCGACGAGGGTCTTGCCCTCGCCCGTGACCATCTCGGCGATCTTGCCCTGGTGGAGGACCATGCCGCCGACGAGTTGGACGTCGAAGGGCCGCATGCGGAAGGGAGGGCGGTAGTCGGGGCAGCGGTCGCGCACTTCGTCGTAGAAGGACGCTGGGAAC
>VGYV01000424.1 GCA_016872855.1 Planctomycetota bacterium | reverse complement strand
ACCTTCGCCCGTAATGCCTCAATCCTGAGCCGCACGCCCTTGCCGGTGTGCGCGGCCATCACATCCTGCGGCAGCCCGACCGGCCGGTCGGTTACCTCGCCCGAGATCGGCTCGCTGGCCGCTAGCAGGTTGCCTTCGGCATCCAATAGGGCGATCCGCACCGAGCCTCCAGCCGCATCAGCAGTGATATGCAGAGGCTTGCCCGGGCAAGCCACCGGCCGGGTCACGATCGTGGCTGGGCTGGCCGGATCGACAGGCTCGTAGCCGGCAAAGCCATCGGGACGCAGGGTCGCCAGGCAGAAGAACCCATCGCGCCAACCGGAGTGTTTGCCGTTGGAGCCGCCGTAGTAGAGGCGGATTTCCCCGTCACGCACGACGGGGACGGCAGCGGCGTAGACGCATCCCCAGTCATACGCGCCCTCGGTATCAGCGTTTGGGATCAGGGCCTTGCCCGGCTCGATCCGCTCCCAGCGCTGCGTGTCGGCACTCCAGGCAAGCTCGCAATGCACGCGGTCTTCCCCGCCACCACGGAGGATCATCAGCAGGCCAAGATACACATCCGCATAGCGGAACACGGGCATGGCATAGGTTTGGCGCTGCGGATCGCCGCGAAGGACTTCGACCGCCTGTGTCCATTTCACGAAATCCGCGCTCTCGGTGCGGCCGACTGTCCGCTGGCCTTCTCTAAGGCGGGTAATGCCAACGTACTTCTTGAGTTCTGGTGACCAGAAGGCGTTGTTGTGCGTGTCGCCCGGAGCACCAATCTCCCGACAGTCCACGGCATCGCTCCAGCGCAGGCCATCGGGGGAGAACCGCACGGCCTTGCGATAGAACATCTTGTATCGGCGATCGGGATTCGTCTCGCGGGGATCCTTGAAAACGCCCGCTCCGTGCGTCTTGCGGGCCACCAGGTTGTTGGCTTTGCTTCCCTCGAACTCCACCACTCCCAGTTCAGGCTTCTCCCACTTCAGCCCGTCCCGGGAGATGGCGTAACAGACCCCCATCTCGCGCTGCTCGTCGCGGTAACGGACCTCTGGGCGCTGTTCGCGTGGAGTCCTGCTCGCCAACGAGTCACGGATGAACGGGCTGTACCAGCACTTGTACAGCTTGTCCTGTTCGTCGTAGAGAACGTTGGCGTATAGGTTGTCGAACCGCTGCTCCCAAGGCCTGTCCTCGCGGAACAGCGGGTTGGCCATGTGTTTCCTGATCGTACCAAGAGTGAGCCTGGCGTTCTCTAGCCGCTCGACCAGACGGCTGTCGAGCAACAGGTAGCGCGAGCGGCCGGGGACTGGCGGGTCACTTGCGGGAGTCGCTCCTTGGGCTTGTGCGCCGCTCTGAGCGATGAGCGAGATCGCGGCAAGCATCGCGAGGCAGCGAGCGTTTCGGCTCATGGCAGGTCTCCCTCATATGGCGACGTCACTCGCCTGGGAATCCGAACTCCGGGCAGTTCTCAGCGTGCGCCCAGACGGAGGGCACGACATACATTACTTCACCGGTCGCGCAGTCTTGTCCCTTTCTCGCACCTCATAGTACGAACCGGCCTGCGCGACGGGAAACGTCACCTTGCCGTAGTCCGGAATGTTGACCTCCACTTCTTTCTCATCCCCTCGGGGAGCGTGGCCGTAGAGGAGCCAACGTCGATCCGGCTTCTCCCCGAGCACGTGGGCCATGACGAACACGCGGAAGACGGATTGCTGCTCGATGGCCCCTCCCTCCTCATACACGTCACGGCCGCGGCCCGGGCGCTTCTCAGGATCCAGACTGGTGTCCAATGCGTAGAAGTGGTAACAGTCGTTCTCCTTGATGGCGCGGGGCACCACGCCGGTCGGGTCGACGATGTCCGCATGGATCGGGATCTCCGTGGCCGGATTGACCACCAGGGCGCCGTGTCGCCAGAACTCAGCTAGCGTGGCGTTGTTGTGGATCTCGTCCACCGCGCTGACCACCTGCTCATAGACCGGCCATCACCAGGCAGATGGGCAGCTTTCGCTCGGCGGCCTTCAGCACGGCCTGCTTGCAGTAGAGGATGAACTTGTCATCGAGTTCCTGGCGTTCCCACACGGAGTAGTCGCCCCGGGTTCTGCCGCCGTAGGCAATGCTGAGGAACAGGTGGTGGCCCTTCTCGATCATCTCGATCTGCCAGTCGGGGCTGTACTGCTCGGCCGGCTTGAAGTGCCCCACGCACCAACTCGCCGCCCACGGGAGCGGCCGCGGCGCGGCCTCCTGGGCGCAGGCACTTCCCAGCCAGCACGCTGCCAGGCAGAACGACATGCCAATCATCGCCAACCACGAGCCGGTTGCGTCCCGGGCAGTCCTGTTCACGTGTCATCACTCCCTGTAATCTGTTGCGAATCGTTGCTTGGTTCTGAGTGCGCCCAGGACGACTTCCGTGCCCTCAAGCTCATAGTTCACGACGACGTGGATAAGCTTGCCGTCCTTCAGCGTGATCTTCAGCCCCATGGCCTTCGCCTCCTTCCCGCCGGCCTTCTTCACCGGTACGCGCTCGAGGGATTGAGTCTGCGCCGAGAAGACTTGTGAACGTCGGTTGAAAAGCGCGGCAGGTGGACGGGCGAAAAGCGCGGCGCCTAGCCTATAGATATCCCGTCTGCCGACGGGTGTCAAGTTCTCCTACGCTTCGGTCTCGTTTGCTCTCGCGGTAGGTCGTTGTCGGAGCCGCCGCCGTGATTCACGCAGGCGGTAGCTCTCGCCGTTGGCTTCCAGGATGTGGATGCGGTGTGTGAGGCGGTCGAGCAGGGCTCCCGTGAGCTGAGGGAGAAGGATGAGGGGCTGGTGGGGATGGAGCGGCTGGATGTCGAGTTGCGCGACGCGCTCGGCTGGCCGATGGCAAGGTGTCCTACGCCGTTTGGTATCCGGGGCGGAAGCGGCTTTCGATCCGCACTACTACCACCGCATCCGCTTGGCGCGTTAGCACCAGGAGAGGAGTTCGGGCAACGATCCGCCATCGAGATCCTGCGCCAGGGCGAGCGTCTAAGGCCATGACCCATAGGCAGTTGGCCATGGACGCTCAACGACTGTATGATGGCGAGTGCGAGCGAGGGATGCCGCCCCGTGGCCGCTTCCCCAACGGCTAGCGGCCGGCCGTAGGCCCGTCGGAACCGTGAGGAGGTAGACATGGACAGCCGAAGTCCGCATCGCAACGCCGGCCCCATATGCCTCATCGTACTGGCCGGCCTGGTATCTGTGGGAGCCACTGCAATGGAGAAGAGTTCAGTCGGCATGCCGTTCTCGTCCGACTTCAAGGTGACTGTGTCGGGGAAGCCTGTCAGCGTGTACGGCATGCCCACGCGGTACGGCGAGCCAATGTGTTTCGCCTGCGCCGACATCACCATCCGCAACGTGTCCGTGGGCCACCAGAAGGGCGGCCCTCGCAGCGAGTTCACCGGCCACGCGCCGGACAAGCGGGTCGAGCGTGTCCTGATCGAGGGCTTGCGCTATGGCGGAAAGCTGGTCACGGACGCGGCAGGCATGGGATTGCGGACCAACGCCCACGTGGCAGACATCCGCTTCGCTGCCGGAAAGGAGCAGCAGCCGTGAGCACCGCCCTTGCGCCCCGTGTCGTTTGCCTCGCCGTCTGGTTCGGCCTGGGCGTGGCGCCCGCGGGCGAAGCCATCAAGCCCGGCGATCTGCTCAAAGAAGCAGACGGGGCAGGACTGCGATTTGGCTACTTCCCCTCGGCCAGCAAGCTCCGTCTGCTCGTCCTGCGCGTCCCGGAGGCATTCACGCGCTGGGAGGCCCGGCTCTCCAAGCCGCCGGCCGACGCCCCGCTGTGCCAGTGGGACGGTCCGCCGGCGCCGGAGTCATTCACCCTGGCCGTTCCGCGGCACGACTTCCGCCTGGTCCTCATCGCCCCCGCGGAAGGCCAGCCGCCCACCCCCAAGCCCTGAAAGGAAGGAGCCCCCACCATGCGTGTCAGCTTCGCACATCGGGCAGGTCTGCTGGTCGTGCTCGCCGCCTGGCCGAGCGCGGCGGTGTTTGCGGCCGCTCCCAGGTTGCAGGCCGGGGAGGAATCGGGCCTCGCCGTGCCGCGGATGAGCACGCCGCCCAAGATCGACGGGACCATCGCCTCCGCCGAGTGGCGAGAGGCGGCAGCCATCGCGGGCGCGGTGGACCAGGGCACCGACGTCCTGCTCCCGCGCCCGACCACGTTCTTCCTGGCGTGGGACCCGGGCCACCTGTACCTCGCCTGTCGCACGTACGTCCGGGCCGGCTACAAGCCCGGCATCCGCGACGGGCGCTCGCAAGGCGGTGCGTACTGCTTCGACGACGGGCTGGAGCTGATCTTCAAGCCCCTGGGCGAGAACGTGAGCGCGATGAACCGGCAGACGGCGTTCCGCATGTTCCTCAACTGCCTCGGGCACTACGGCGACCTGACGCGTCTGGCCGTCGGCCAGCAGTTGAAGAACTGGGGCTCGCGGCTCCAGGCGGCGGCGCGCATGACCGCGCCCGGCACGGCGCCCAACGGCGGCAGTTGGTGGGAGCTGGAGGCCGCCGCCTCGCTCCAGGACTTCGAGCTGGTCGCCGAGAACAAGGCCGGCGACAAGTGGCTCGTCATGCTCGGGATCAACCACATCCCCATGTGGATGCAGGCGCGCATCCCCTGCGTCGGCAGCTACTTCACCGCCGACGGCAAGACCAGCCTCGTCCTCGTCGAGAACACGCCGGCCGTGCAGTTCACCATGGACTCGGTTGAGAACCTGGCGTCCGACGGCACGGCGGCCCTCACGATCCGGGCGTTCAACCCCACCAGGTCTGAGGCCCAGGTAGCCGTAGACGTGAACGTGGCGGGCAAGATCGTGAAGAGCGAGACGCTGAAGCTCCCGCCTTCCGGCGATGCCGCGTTCACCCTGGCCGAGAAGCTGCCCGCGGACATCAAAGCCGGCAACCTCACGGTCAGCGTCAAGCAGGGCGATACCGCGCTGCTCCGCTACAAGGCGTTTTTCGAGGTCGGCAAGTACAACTGGATGCTCGCGCCTGTGACGCCGCCGGACCCCAACAAGTTTGCGTTCGAGGCCAGGTGGAACCCGCTGCGCCGCATGGCGCTGGTTAGGGCCGACTCCTACTACCTGCGCGACCCGAAGGCGGCCAAGGCGCTCAAGTACCGCGTCGTGCCAGAGGGGGGCCGCCGGGCCGTCGCCGAAGGCACCGTCACCAACGTCGCGGAATGGTACTTCCAGGACCTGATCAGCCTGCCCAGGCTGAGAGCGGGGAAGTACACGATCGAGGGGGCGCTGGAGCTGGCGGATGGCCGCACCCTGGGGCCGCTGAGCGCGACGATCGAGAAGAAGGACGAGGCCAGGGCATTCCCCGAGTGGTGGGGCAAGAAGTTTGGCGACACCGAGCGCGTCCTCCCGCCGTTCACGGCGATCCAGCGCCCCAAGTCCAGAGAGGCCGCCTTCTCCTGCTGGGGCCGGGAGTACAAGCTGAATGCCCTTGGCCTTCCGACCGCGGTGACATCGCAGTCCGAAGCGGTCCTTGCGGCGCCCGCGCGAGTCGTCGCCGTAGTGGACGGTAAGGAGGTAGCCATCCCAGTCGGCTCGCCCAGAATCACGGAGCGGAAGGACTGGCGGGTGCGCTTCGAGGGCAGCACTCAGGGCGCGGGGCTGAAGCTCTCAGCCTCGGGTTGGCTCGAGCAGGATGGGTTGGTGTATGTGGAGCTGACCTATGGGCCTGCCAGGCGGGCCGCGAAGGTAGACGCGCTGCGCATCGAGTTCCCGCTGGCAGAGACCGACACCGACTGCCTCGTGTGCATCGGCCCCGGCGCCAACTTCTCGAGCAGGACTACCATGCTGCTGCTAAAGGGGAAGCAGGGAGCCCTGTGGTCCACCCTCGTGACGGGCATCACGGGCTCCCAGATGAAGGTCGGCTCGTTCTACCCGACCGTGTGGATCGGCAGCGAACGGCGCGGGTTCCTCTGGTGGGCGGACAGCGACAAGGGCTGGGTGCAGGACGACGCGGTGCCGGCACACGATGCGGTGCGCGCAGGCGGAGCGGTCGTGCTGCGCAACCACGTCGTTGCGAAGCCAACCGAACTTGTGGAGCCGCGTACGGTTGCGTTCAGCTACATGGCCACCCCCGTCAAACCCTTCCCCAAGGGCTGGCGCAGGATCGCGGCCACGGACGATGGCACGTTCTTCCAGCCCTTCCGCGCAGTTCGCACCAACCCGAAAACCGGAAAGAAGTACCACGACCCGGCCCACGGCAACATCAACTGGATCCATCCCGAGTCCGACGATCCGGCGGAGTGGAGCGCCCTGTGGGCCGAGCAGAAGAAGCAGGCGGACGCCCTGGTCCGCCAGCGCCGGCCCTTCGACCTCTATGGTGCCCGCACGGGCGTGTCCTTCCAGCACATGTCGTTCCAGCTCATCGGCTATGGGGCGAAGTCGATGCAGAAGGAGCTGTACGACTACTTCGGCGACGAGTGGTTCCCCGGCGGCCACGACACCTGGAGCGAGAGCTACACCGACTACGCCATGTACCTCTTCGAGCGGGCATTTCGTGAGGGCGGCGTGGTCTCGACCTACTGGGACCTCACCTTCCCGATCAACTCCGACAGCCTACTCTCTGGCCTGGCCTACCGGCTCCCCGACGGCCGCGTCCAGCCCGGCTACAACGGGTGGAACATCCGCCGCTTCTTCATGCGCCTCTGGGCGCTCCAGCACGACGCCGGCCTGAATCCCGGCGCCGTGGGGGCCCATTCGACCAACGCCTACGTCACCGTGGCCACGCCGTGGATGGATGCGATCCTCGACGGCGAGCGCGACTGGCACCTCGACACCAGCGACATGGACTGGATTGACTACTATCCGATCGAGCGCATGCGCTCGATGTCCAGCCCCCACAACTGGGGCATCGGGCTGTGCTGGATGAGCAACTACACGTCGAAGGACCCGCAGCGGGTCCTCGCCGCCAAGACCGGCCAGAAAGAGTACCTCTGGATGCACGACTCCTGGATCAACCCCTACGTCCTCGATTCCCGGATGCCGCCGAGTGTTCTCGACTGGGGCCTGAACGGTGAAACGGTGGCCTATCACCCGTACTGGCGAAACCCCTATGCCGCCTGCGCGGACAAGGACGCGCTGGTCGCCCTCTGGCAGATGGAGGGCCGAATCCTCGTCGGTGTCTACAACTACCACCGAAAGGAGTCCAAGGACTTCACGGTGAAACTAGTACTCTGTCAACACAGAGCTGATGGGTAGAGTTTCGTGAGCTTTCTCCTGGCATCCTCGATGGTGAATTGCCAGTTGATCGTGGCGCCCTTGGCGTTTCGCTTCGTCTCCCACGCGGCGACCT
>VGYV01000423.1 GCA_016872855.1 Planctomycetota bacterium | reverse complement strand
GAGCGACGCCCAGAGACGATTCGGGGCGCGGCGCTGGAGACCCGTGGCCCACTCAGCGGCCGAGACGGCCGCCGCCTAACGGTGTCCGAAACGGACCACGCCCATATCAATTATCCGTTGACTGGACCGGTCTGGTGCGGCTCTGGGGCGGACGTGAGGTTTGGCCTGGGTGTTGACAAATCGTGGACGATCGTGTACGCTGCGGCTGAGGGGTTGGGACGTGAGTCAGGAGGCAGGCGATGAGGTTCGTGAGCGTTCGGGATTTCAGGAACGGCTCGGCGGCAATCCGCAGGGCGCTCAAGGCGGAGCACGAGATTGTGGTGACGGCCAACGGGAAGCCGTTCGCAATCCTCGCGGGGGTTGATGAGGAGAGCTTCGAGGGGAGGCTCGAGGCCCTGAGGCGGGCGCGGTTCCACGGGGCGCTGGACCGCATGCAGGCCACTGCCAGGGCACGAGGCGTGGATGGGATGACGATGGAGGAGATTGATGCGGTGATAGCGCGGGTGCGCCGCGAGAGGCGTGCGGCTAGATGAAGTGTGTGATTGACACCAATGTGCTCGTGTCTGCCACGATGACACGCGGCGGCACCTGCGACCAGGTTCTGCGTCTGGTTGCGGACGGGGCAGTTGAGGCTTTCGTGGACCGGCGGATGTTCGACGAGTACGAACGGGTCCTTGCTCAGCCGGAATTCCGTTTCGATGCCGATGCCATTGCTGAGACTCTCGATGTGTTCCGCGCCACCGCCAAGCTGGTGTCGCCGGAGCCCATCCCGGCCAGGCTGCCGCATCCCAGCGACCTGCCGTTTCTTGAGGCGGCTTCGGAAGCCAAGGCAGTGCTCGTGACGGGGAACAAGCGGCATTTCCCAGCTCACGCCAGGATGGGTGTCGTGGTGGTGAGTCCAGCGGAGTTCCTGGAACTGCTCCGGCGAGGGTGAGAGGCGGGGGCGGCGCGGGTGGGGTCCGCGGGTGGGGGTCGCGGTAGGGACGGCGGTTGCCCACCGCCCCCCGCGCAGACCCGTACTCGGGGAATTACCTCATACGGTTCTTACCTCGGGTGAACCTTGCGACCGCCATGCGGCTGCTCGGTCCCTAGGCCGCCCACCTGACGCGATTTCCCGGCACGGTGTCCGGTTCGCGGGCAGGGCTCGGGGCTCCAGGGCTCGGGGCTCGGGGTCAGATCTACATTCTACACTTTGGCCCGCTGTCGCGCCCTCAGAGGGCTGCGGGGCTGATGTCACATCTGCAAGGTCGAGGCTGGGGTCAGGTCGTAGCTATCTGCTTCTTGTGTCTCAAGACTGCCGGGCCGCGAATGCCATCTTCTTCTGCATTCGTCCGCATGGCGCCCCTTGTCACATGGCCAACATCGCCTTCTGGCTCAAGCGCTCCTACAGATTCGACCCCGAGAAGGAAGAGATCATCGGCGACCCCAAGGCCAACCGCTGGATTGACCGCCCCATGGGGCGCGGGGTCAGACCTCAATTTTCTATTTTGGGGCTATCCGCTTGACTCCCGTGGGGACCGCCCGAAGAGGTCCGGCCAGATCGCTTGATCACGAGATGAGTCTGCACTCGACGCCGAAGTGCTTTGCGCACCCTGCAAGCCCGGGGTCCGTGGTGAGGATGTGCAAGCCGTTGGCGAAGGCGGCGGCCAGGTGGAGCGCATCCAGGGCTCGCAAGGGTGTGGCGAGGGAGGCGAGCCAGTCGCTGGCCAGTTGGTACTCTCTATGCTCAATCGGCACTACGTGGTATCGCTCGGCTGCGAGGTCCCGGCGGAAGGAAGCGAGGATCGTGCGGGCGTCGGGTGCCAGGATGTCGCCGGTCCGCACCTTGAGCGCGATGGCGGAATGGAACTCGACGTCAACAAGGGGGCTGATCGTCGGCTGACGCTCTCGGTGCAGCTCTTCTTCGGCCTTTGCGCTGAGCGCCTCGGGGCAATAGCAGGCGATCAAGGCACTGGTGTCCACATACCCCATCAGTAGCGGGCCTCGCGGCGGGCGGCAATGACGGTTTCAGACATCGGCCGTCCCTTGACGGTGACGGAGGCCCTCAAGGCCGCAAGGTCCACAAAGGGCTTGCGCGTCTTGCTGCCGGGCGGGGCCAGTTGCGCGACCCTTCTGCCGCGTCGGGTGAGAATGGTTGCCTGGCCATGCTCGGCAGCGCGTACGAGTTCGCTGAGCCGCCTCCGGGCCTCCTTGAGATTCACAGCGGTCATGTTCGTTCTCCGAAAGGTTACACCCTTTAGTGTACACCAGGAGCCTGCTTTGTCAAGCGAGGGTCACCAATACGTCATCGTACTTCCGAACGCGGCCACTAAGGGTACGCTCCACGCGAAGGGACCGTGAGATCGGGCCTTCCGTGATTTCCACCGCCCGCTAGAGAGGGGGTTTTTCAGCGGAATCTACTTCTTGCTATCCGCGCCATGGCAGTAACTCACCGCCTGCTCTCGTGACGCCCCCTTTTCGGGGGCTGGAGCGGCGGGGGGGCGGAGGGGGGAGGTTTCATGCGTAGAGCTTCAGCAGCAGGGCGATGAGGCACAGGCCGGCGGCGGAGGCGGCGGCGAGGAGGAAGCCGCGCTGGACGCTCGTGCGCCGGGCGTAGGCCCCGATGAGCATGGGGATGGCGGTGCAGCCGAGCCCGCCGAGGGTGAAGAAGAGGCCGATGGCCCGGCCGTGGAGGGACTTGTCGAACTGCTTCAAGAGGACGGCGACGAGGGTGGGGTATATCGGTCCGAAGATCACGCCGATGGCGATCACGAGGGTGGCCGCCAGGCGTCGCCCGCGGCAGAGGACGACCGCCGCCCACCCCGCGAGGGCCACGAGGGAGAGAGCGAGGATGACGGTGGTCTCACTGCCCGGCGGGATGGCGAGGGCGGCGATGAGGCGCGAGGCGGTGTAGACGAGCCAGAAGCCGGAGAGGAGGGCCGATGCCGCGCCCTCCCTCAGCCCTTTGTCGCCCAGATACGTCGTCGCCCAGGCCGCCATCGTGGCCTCGGCGGGCATGTAGAAGAACAGCGCGAGGGCGCAGAGCCACATGACCGGGTCGCGCAGCAGGGCGCCAAACCCGAGAGCGCCTGGGGGAACCATCGGGAAACTCGCTGCGCATGCGACGGCGGCCATGATCAGCCCCGACACGCTCAGCAGCAGAAGCGTCCCCCGCAGCTCGAGTCTCCGCACGAGATAGGCCACGCCCAGGGGCGTGGCGAACGAACCGATGCCGAAGATGAAGCAGCCGAGGTTGATCGCATAGGCCTCCGTCCCCCCGAAGGCCGGGAGCGACAGCGGATTGACGACGTTGATGAGCGCGGCCCAGCCCGCGCTCAGGAGCAGCACGGCCACCACGGCCATCCAGTACGCGCTCGCCTGCGCGAAGAGCACAAGGCTGGCGGCGAAGATGACGGCGCCGCCAATGGTGACGGGCTGCCTCCCAATGAGGTCGCTGAGCATCCCGAAGCCGAGCATCGTGGGGATCAGTGTGACGCCAAAGGTGGCCACCAGGCCGCCGATGCGCGCCTCGTCTATCCGGAGCTTCCGGGCCAGGGTCACTTTGATGCTCCCGAGCAGCGCGGTGCCCATGCCCGTCCCCACCAGGATGGCGATCACCAGCACCAGGAGCAGGGTCATCGGTCGTTCCTCCAAAAAACCCGCTCGGTTGGCCAGCAGAAGTCCCACGCCGTGCCTGCAAGGATAGCGCGCGGGAGTTCCGTGTGCAACCGCTACGGCTGTCGCGTGCCCGGCGCGCCTTGCGCGACGCGCGGCTGGCTTTCCCGCTTTGCAGCTTGATCTGGGGCCGTGGCCGCCCCAGAATGCCGCGAACCCGATTCTACTTGACACCTCTTCCAAGCGGGGGCGTCCACCTCAGCGTGGCGGGCTATATCCAGAACAGCGAGTTGCCGACCTTGCCGGTGAAGTAGTCAATCACGATCCAGATACCGCTGACGGCGTACTGGCCGAGGATGAGGCCGAGGAAGAACAGGCGCGTGCGCTTGTAGAGGTCGGCCCCGCCGTAGCGCAGCACGATGGCCTTGGCGGCCCAGGCGAGGAAGATGCTGAACCACAGCTCGTCGGTGAGCCACAGGCTGGCAATGGGGAAGCCGAGGGGGTGCAGCGGCCACCAGACGAGGCGCTGGTTGAGGAACATCAGGGCGGCCATCACGCTCGCGCCGATGCCGCCGAAGAGATAGGCGTTTCCGCTCGCGGGCTCGGGGTTCTTGATCAGCCGCGTGACGTACTGGAACGGGAGGGTCGGGCCGTCCTTCCAGAGCCACTGGTTGGCGTTCGCCCCCCCGTGGTCGTAGGCGACGAGCATGGTGGACCAGATGCTTGCGCCAATGGTGACGACGATGGCGAGGATCATGGCCCAGAAGATGGCGCGCTTCCGCCCCTTGATGTCGTTGACCATCTTCAGGCCGTTTGCGGCGGAGGCCATGATGAAGGTGCGAATGTCGCCCATCCAGATGTAGGTCATGCCGAAGGGCACAAGGTTCGAGGGGCCGAGGCGGTCGGAGCCGAAGGCCGAGATGAGGACGGTCGAGGCGGTCATCGGCGAGCGCGTCTCCGCCACCCCGCCTGCGGCCACGATGCGGGTAACGCCCAGGAACGTGGCCATCGAGACCACCACGAGCGCCACGGCGACCCACAGGCTCAGCCCCGTGCGGTGCAGCCAGAAGGCCATGTAGCCCATCCCCGCCACCATACCCCAGAATGCCTGCTTGTACGACAGAATCTCGCCCGAATCGTCAACGTCCCTCGCGCGGCCGATGGCCTTGACGAAGACGGCCTTGAGGTGCCGCCGGGCCATCCAGAGGCCGACGACCACGAGCACGAAAAGCGCGGCCTGGGACTGGTGGGTGAGCAGCGGGCCGCCGCCCGACTGGCTGTAGGGGTCGAGCTGCTCGACCCCCTCGTAGCCCACCAGGCGCAGCGTGGCCCGCTCGATCATCGTGACGAGGCAGAAGAACCATAGGCTCAGGGCCAGGCTGGTGCTCAGGAGGTACGAGAAGCCGATCATGGGGAAGCTCAGCCGCAGCTTCAGCACCGTGGTCCTGCGGAACAGGTCAATTCGCGTCACCAGCAGGTCGCTGCCCCGGAAGCTCGGGTCGGAGTACTGCATGATGGCAATATAGCAGCCCAGGAGGAACGGGATGGCGAAGCCCGCCCACATCCAGGGATTGCGGATGAAGGGGTTGGTGAAGCCGGGCCGCGGCTCGGCACGCACCATCTCCATCGGGAGCTGCGTGATCGGGTAGAGAAGGCGCTCGTTCTCCACCCACTGTTTGCGGATGATCACCATCGCACAGATCATCACGGCGTAGAGCACCATGAGGAACACGAACCAGTGGAGGAGCGGGAGTGCCCAGGCGGCCCAGGGCAGGCTCTCGCCGCGGGGCAGGCCCTCGTAAAGCCAGGTGATGGCCGACTCGCTTTCGGGGTAGAGCCACTTGGGGATGTGGGGCAGGATGATCTCGGCCCACTGGTTCTCGGGCGCCTTGTAGTAGAAGGGCGCGGCGATGGTCGAGAGCCAGTAGGCCGTCAGCCCCATCGTGGGGATCACCGTGCCAACCATCATCATCACGTAGACCACGATCAGCTCGCCCGAGGTGAGCGCGAGGCGCTCCCAGACGGCCCGCAGCGTGCCGTTGACGATGAAGATGAGCACGAAGAACAGGAAGATGGCGGCCGGCGTGCTGAAATCGAGGTCCATGTAGCTCGAGTGCATCACGTTCGTGGCATAGGGTGTGCTGATGCCGATGACGGCGCACAAGAGGGAGCCGACGACGAGCGCGCGCGCGGTGGCCCCGCGCGCCATGCCGGCGGCGATGCCTGCCAGTCCCTGCTTCTCTTCGCCTTCCGTGGGCACCTGGCCACTCCGCCTTCCCTCGCCGCCGCAGAATCATAGCAGCCCGGCCCGCCCAGAGTCAACCTCACCGGCCCCGGCATCGCCCGGCCGGCGTGGGGTGGGAGCGCCGCGGCGATAATCCAATGTTCTTAAGAACGTCAGAACATCGCGCCGAGGAACACGCGGCCGCAGGCGAGGAGCACGGCGGCGGAGAGCATCGCTGACGACGCTCCCGCGCCCGACTGCCCCGGCTTCCCGCCGAGTATGGCCCCCAATCCTGGCGCCTGCTGGCTCTGTCGATCGTCGTCGTTGTCGTCGTCGCCCTCGTCGTCGAATCTCAGAGCGGGAGAAGCCGACTGGCTCGACGACGACGACGAGGACGACGACGAGCACGAGAAGAAGCAAGTCGGGCTCTTACCAGAACTGGGGGCCGTACTGCTTCCCGCCCCTCCCGGTTGACAGCGGGACCGCGTTGTGGTTTCATTGGGGAAGGGGACGGGTGAGTCAGTCTTTCTCGGGAGCTGGCCTGGAGGCTCGACGAGGTTGCCCTCTGTCCTGTGCGGTGGCGTGGTGGCCGCGGTGCCGTGGCACTCGAGCGGCCTGCTGTTGGCCGTGGTGGCCATCGTGTGGCTGGTGCTGGCGTATCGCTGGTACGGCCGGTGGCTGGCGAGGAAGGTGATCGCCCCCACCGACGCCAAGACGCCGGCCGAGGCCCAGTACGACGGGGTGGACTACTGTCCCGCTCGGCCGGTGGTGCTGTTCGGCCACCACTTCGCATCCATCGCTGGTGCGGGGCCGATCATCGGGCCGATCATGGCCGTCGCGGCGTTCGGGTGGACGCCGACCGCGCTCTGGGTGCTTCTCGGTGTGGTGCTGATCGGCGCGGTGCACGACTATCTGACGCTGATGATCTCGGTGCGGAACAAGGGCAATTCGCTGCCCGACGTGGCGCGGACGGTGCTGGGCGGCCCGGCGCGCGTGCTCTTCCTGGTCTTCGTGTGGATCGGCCTCGTGCTGGTCATCACCTCGTTCTGCGCGGTGACGACCGACACGTTTATCGAGGCGCCGGCCATCGTTCTCCCCACCTTCGCGCTCATGCTCATCGCCACCCTCTTTGGCGTGCTGACGTATCGCCTGAACATGAAGACCTGGCTTGGCACGGCGATCGCCCTCGTGCTGATGGCCGGGGTGGTCGCTCTCGGCTTCGTGCTCCCCATTCGGCTCGAGGCCCTGGGCGTCCCGGCCGGCTCCGTGCGCACGGTCTGGCTGCTCGTGCTCCTGGCCTACGGGGTCATTGCTTCCGTGGTACCGGTGTGGATTCTGCTCCAGCCGCGGGACTACCTTTCGACCTGGATTCTCCTCGGCGGGATGCTCGCGGGCTTCGTGGGCATCGTGTGGGTGCAGCCCGCGCTCAAGGCCCCGGCAGTGACCGAGAGCCTCTGGTCCCCCCAGCCGCTCTGGCCCATGATGTTCATCACGGTCGCCTGC
>VGYV01000422.1 GCA_016872855.1 Planctomycetota bacterium | reverse complement strand
AGTGCTTTAGCAGCCAATACTTACGCAGTGATCTCAGAGGGCCAAATGTGAAGAGAGAGATTGGCCCCCTGACACCCTGGGGCGCGGCGGGTGGGAACCGCGGCGGCCTGGCCGCGTCCAATGAGGCAAGGAGGGTTGCGCCCTCGGCGGACCTGTGACATGATGAATGAGCCTGAACCGACACTCAGTTGGAGGAGACGACGATGAGGAAGCTCGTGGCGGCGGCGGTGGTGGGGCTGGCAGTGGCCTCGGCGGCGCTCGCGGAGAGCGTGGCGCCCGCCCTTGTGGTGCGGGTGCGGCCCGACGCGCCGAAGCCAGAAGCCCTCCGCATTACGAAACTCGTGGTCGAGGCACGCATCTTCGGCTTCATCGCCGAAACGAGGATGACGATGACCTTCTTCAACCCCCACGAGCGGGTGCTGGAGGGCGACCTCTACTTCCCCCTGCCCGAAGGCTCCACGGTGAGCGGCTACGCACTCGACATCGGCGGGGCGATGGTGGACGGCGTGGCCGTGGAGAAGGAGAAGGGGCGAACGGTCTACGAGAAAATCGTCCGCCAGGGCATTGACCCCGGCCTCGTCGAGTGGACGAAGGGGAACAACTTCAAGACCCGCGTCTTCCCCATCCCCGCCAAGGGCACGCGGACGATTCGGGTGGACTATGTGGCCGACGTGGTGGACGGCGCCGAGGGGAGCAGCTACCGCCTGCCGCTGGCGTTCAAGGAGAAGCTGGACGAGTTCGCCCTCCGCATCGAGGTGGTGAAGGGCGCGGCGGAGCCCAAGGCCACCGGCGGCCCGGCCGGCATCAGCTTCTCGAAGTTCCAGGACATTTTTGTCGCCGAGAGCAAGGGGAAGGACGCGGCGCTCGACCGCGACCTGGTGGTCGCGCTGCCCGACGTGGCGAAGCAAAAGGTGCTGGTGGAGAAGGCGCCCGACGGACAGGTTTACTTCTGCATCAACGACTCGCCCGCCGACCCCCGCGACGAGAAGGCGCGAAAGGCGGCCACGGCACCGCAGCGCATCGCCATCCTGTGGGACGCCTCGGCCTCGCGGGCCAAGGCCAACCACCTCCGCGAGTTCGAGATTCTCGTGAGCTACATCGGCACACTACGCCGGACGCCGGCGATGGACCTCATCGTCTTCCGCAACGAGGCGGAGAAGCCGAAGCGGTTCACAAGCATCAGCGACCTGGTGACGGAGCTGAAGGCCGTGGTCTACGATGGCGGCACCCAGATCGGCAGCGTCGTGGTGCCCGCCGCCGAGCCGCCGGACCTGTGCCTGCTCTTCACCGACGGCATCTCGAACTTCGGCAAGGAGGAGCCGAGCGGCGTCAAGTGCCCCATCTACATCTTCAACGGCGACGCGACGGCGAACCACGCCTTCCTGCGCTACCTGGCCCTGGCCACGGGCGGCGAGTACTTCAACCTCGCCCGCCTCGATGCCAAGGCGGTCGTGCCGAGCATCGGCAGCCCCGCCTTCGCGTTCCTCAACGCTGAGGGCACAGTTGAGGAGACGTTCCCCCGCCTCACCCAGCCCATCCACGGGCGGTTCACGCTCGTCGGCAAGCTCAAGGGCGAGACGGGCAAGGTCACGCTCGCCTTTGGTGCGAGCGGCAAGGCGCTCGCCCAGACGCCCTTCACCGTGTCGCGGGCCGAGGCGGTCGAGGGCAACCTCCTCCGCCGCCTCTGGGCGCAGAAGAAGGTGAGCGACCTCGAGGTGTTCCCGAAGAAGAATGAGAAGGAGATCACGGAGGTCGGGAAGCAGTACGACATCGTGACGCCCTACACCTCGCTCATCGTGCTCGACAGCCTCCAGCAGTACGTCGAGCACCGCATCCTGCCGCCCAAGTCGCTCCCGAAGGTCCGCGACCAGTACATCGAGATCGTCGAGAAGCAGCGCGTGGCCGACGAGCGGAACCAGGAGGAGAAGCTCCGCGCCATCGTGACCCTGTGGAACGAGCGGGTGAAGTGGTGGGCCACCGAGTTCCGCTATCCCAAGGACTTCAAATACCAGGAGAAGGATGCGAAGCGCGAAAGGCTGCTCATGAGCGCGGAGCGGCGCCCCGAGGGGGCTCCGGCCCCCGCGGCCCGCGAGCCTGGCGCCCCGCCGCCTAGACCAGCGGCGACAAAGGGGGAGCCGCTCAACGACGCGGAGGCACCAAGGGAGGCGATCGCACACCTGCGCGATGCGCCGCAAGGAGGCGAACGCGGCGGACGAGCCGAGAAGAAGGACGGCGGCGGCGAGGACCGCTCGACCGCGCCCGCAATCGCCATCAAGCCCTGGGACCCTCAAACCCCTTACCTGGCCGCCCTCAAGAAGGCCAAGCCCGACGAGGCATTCGCCCTCTACCTCAAGCAGCGCGACGAATACGGCACCTCGCCCGCCTTCTTCCTCGACTGCTCGAACCACTTCCTCGCCGCAAAGCAGGAGGGGACAGCTCTCCAGGTGCTCTCGAACGTGGCCGAGCTGGAGCTTGAGAACGCGGCGCTCGTCCGCGTCCTCGCCCATCGCCTGGCCCAGCTCGACGGCGTGAGGAACCTGGAGCTGGCCTCGATGCTCTTCGAAGAGGCGCTGCGGATGCGCCCCGAGGAGCCGCAGTCCTGGCGCGACCTGGCACTCGTCCTCGCCCGACGCGCCGACCTGCTACGCACGCGAAGCTCGAACCAGCAGGAGATCAAGGAACTGTACGCCCGCGCCGTCGAACTCCTCTACCACGTGGTGCTCAACAAGTGGGACCGCTTCGAGCAGATCGAGCTCATCGCCCTGATGGAGCTCAACACCCTCCTGCCCAAGGCCAAGGCAGCGGGCATCGAGAAGACCAACGTTGACCCCCGCCTCGTGAAGCTGCTGGACGTTGACGTGCGGATCGTGATGACCTGGGACGCGGACAACACGGACATGGACCTGCACGTGGTGGAGCCTTCGACCGAGCGTGCCTTCTACGGCCACCAGCGGACGACCATCGGCGGCAACGTCAGCCGCGACTTCACCCAGGGCTACGGCCCCGAGGAATATCTCCTCAAGCGCGCGATGCTTGGGACGTACACCATCCAGGCCAACTACTACGGCTCCAGCGCGGCCCAGCTCATCGGCGCCGTGACGCTTCAGGTGGACGTGTTCACCAACTACGGCCGGCCCAACGAACAGCGCAAGTCGCTGACCCTGCGCCTCACCGAGAAGAAGGAGACCTTCACCATCGGCCAGATCGAGTTCTGACTCGCAACCGGCTGTTCCATTGGCCGCTGCCAACCGGTATGATGGGGTTGGCAAGGGCACTTGGTGAAGGAGAGCGTCATGAGCTACCGAGGCCATGTTGAGAACGGTGTCGTGGTCTTTGACCAGCGAGCGCCCTGGCCCGACGGGACGCAAGTGGAGGTGGAGCTGGCTCCAGAACCGCCAAGGCGGACGTTGGCTGAACGGCTCCGCGGTGTGATCGGTATCGCCAAAGGGCTGCCGCCGGATCTCGCCGAGAACCATGACCACTACCTGCACGGGAGGCCGAAGCATTGACCCCCGTGTTCGCTGACACCTTCTACTATCTTGCCTTGATGAACCCGGAGGACAGGGCTCATGGACGAGCGCTGGAGTTCTCTGACACACTGGTCGAGCCGGTAGTGACGACCACGTGGGTACTCACCGAGGTCGCCGACGCCCTCTGTGCACCTGGGCAGCGCAGAGGCTTCCGCCGGCTGCTCGACCACATTGGGGCGGACCCAACCACTCGTGTGGTCCCGCCGAGCCAGCAGCTCTTCGACCGCGGCGTCGAGTTCTACGACCACAGACCCGATAAAGAGTGGTCCCTGACCGACTGCATCTCCTTCGTGGTCATGACGGAAGAGGGGATCACTGAAGCCCTCACCGGGGACCACCACTTCGAGCAGGCGGGGTTCGTGGCGCTGCTCAAAGCCTGACAGGAGGCCGCTGTGTCCAGCCGTGCAGTCCAACACTTCGTGGCGGCGGCTCTTGTGGGCGTTGCAGCGTTCTCACTGGCCGGAGAACCGAAGGAGCTGTTCGCCAAGTTCCTCGAGAAGCCGGGGAAGGAGACCTATCTCGCGGCCCTCAAGGCCGTGACGGAGGCCGAGGGCTACGACCCGTACTCAAGCGACTTGGACGACCTTTGGCCGTTGATCAAGGAGGGGAAGTTCCAGGAGGCGCGGGAGAAGCGGGAGAAGGCGATGCCGAACCTGCTGCTCAGCCCGCGGGCCCACGGCCTAGCCGCGATGGCCGCCGAAGCACTCGACGATGCGGCGAAGGCGAAGTCCGAGCGCGAGGCCGCGGCCAAGTGCATCGAGGGCATCCTCGCCACGGGCGACGGCTCGCCCGACAAGCCCTACCTCGTCGCCCGCGTGAGCGACGAGTACGACCTGCTCCGCCACCTCAAGAAGGCCAGGACAAGTCAGGGCCTGCACCACAAGGACGGCAAGTCGTTCGACGTCATGAATTGCGCGGACGGCACGGAGGTGTGGTTCGACATTACGGTGGTCTTCGACAGCCTGTCGAAGCGGCTCAAGGGCAAGGAGAAGTAGCCCGCCGCTCCGCGGCGGAAGACGCCGCGTCGGAGACGCGGACCACGTGGCCCGCCGCCGAGTGGCTGCCTACTTTACGCGGGAAGTGAGTTCTTCGAGCAGCTCACGGTAGTAGCAGTAATTCTCGAAAGGGACGTTGGCCCGGACGCGGCCGTCGGCGAGGGGGACGTAGCCGCCCTGGGCGAGGAGGGGCGGGACGATGCGCTCCATCTCGCGGCGGATTGCCTCTTTGCCCTGAAGCAGCGTGTCGAGGTCAATCCCGCCGATCAGGCGAAGGTCGCGGCCAAAGCGCCGCCGCAAGGCCAGGTAGTCCATCGCCTCCACGTTCACCTCGCACGCCCAAAGGCAGTCGAATCCCGCCCTCACGACGCTGGGGAGGAGCGGACGCGCGTTCGCGTAGGTCACGTAGACAAGCGTCTCCACGCCGCGCCTTCGCACCGCATCGAGGATGGGCCGGTAGCTGGACAGGACGAACCGCCCATAGGTCTCTGACGAGAGGAGCGGGCGGTCGTTGCCGCCGATCGGCTCGGAGAAGATGGCGCAATCCACCTCGACCTCGCGCAGGATTCGCTCGGCCAGGCGAGCGCCAAAGTCGCCGTAGAGATTCAGGATGTCGTGGACGAGGCGCGGGTCGTCGTGGAGCAAGTAGACCACGGGCTCGAACGTCTGCCAGCCGCGCACGCCCATCGAGAGGAAGAAGCCGCGGTGGAGCTGGAGTTCCAGCACGTGGTCGCGCGAGCGCCACGCGGCAACGCGGGTCAGCCAATCGTCCGGTAGCCGCTTCGGGTCGTCGGGGTCGAGGCGGCGGCGCAGCTCCTCGAAGTCCGCCCGTGTGGTTAGCGGCCCCTCCATCGGCGGGACCGGCTCGATGTTCACCGGCATCCGCTCGCGGCGGTCGGTGTGGAACATCGCGGCGAGGTCGGCATCCTCGGGCAGGCCCTGCTCGTGCCACTGCGCCAGCACATCGTCACGCAGCCCCTCCTCGAAGTACGGCACGCGGTCAGGCGTCCCATAGCGCATCGTCTCACGGAAGCGTTCGCGGCTGGTCATGCTTTCAGCCCTCAAGGTAGTGCCTCTCTTGTATTCCTGTTGCCCCCTGGTGTCAAGCTGCTCAGAGGTGGCACGGCTGGCTTGCCCAGCCGTGGGCTTCGTCGCCGGGCCCCTGACACGGCTGGACAAGCCAGCCGTGCCACATCCAAGGTGGTTCGTGGGAGCGCAGCGGGTGCAGTAACGGATTTGCGCGCCGAAGCGGGCGTTCCTGTTCGTAGTTCGGCCTTCAGGCGGTCTTGAGGGCTGCCAGGGCGGACAGAAGAGCCGCGTAAACGCCGAACTACGAACGACGGCGGGCGGCGCACAAATCCGTTACTGCACCCGAGCGCCGCGATAGCCTTGACCGCCGGGTGCCGGCCGAGTAGGATCGCTGCAAAGGTCACACGGTGAAGTGGGTGCAGGAGGCTTCGCTCATGCGGATCGTAACGAGCGCGCTGGTGCTTGGGTCCGTACTCCTTCGCAGCGGCGCGGCGGCGGAACTGCCCGCCGGCAAGTGGACGCTGATTGACCAGAAGAAGTTCGGCAATCGCCTCGGCGCCAGGGTCGTGTGGGACGCGGCGACGAGGCGCCTCCTCGTCCTCGGCGGGGACCTGAAGAAGTCGAAGCGCGAAGATGACCCGCCCGCGAAGGACATGGCGTTCGATCCCGCGACGGGTAACTGGGAGGCGTGGAAGGGCGAATTGCCGCCCCCTCCGCCCACCCTCACCATCGCCGACCCAGTCCAGAAGCTCGTCGTCGAGTTGCCGCCCGAGTTGAAGGAATATGCCGGCGAGATGAAGCCGAAGAACTCGCCCCTCGCCGACCTCTCGCCCTGCTTCTTGCGAACTCGCCACCCGCGCCTCATCGGCGCCGCAGTCATCCCGGACACCCTCAACAAGGAGATTCTGCTCGTGGGCGGCTTCGCCGGCGGCATGGAGCACGGCTCGGTGGGTGTGTGGACCTTCTCCTTGCAGACAGATGAGTGGCGACGCGTCGACCTCGCACCGGATGCAACGGACCTGCGAGCGATGATACAGTCCGTCGCGACTGGCCACAGGCATGGCCTGGGCCTCACCCGCAACTGCTTCTACTCCGGAGCTACCGGCAAGAACGTGGGCAAGTTTGTCGGCGCGGTCCACTGGCCAACGACCGAGCTAACGGAGCGTCTTCTCGATGCCATGCGGACGGATGGCCCGAAGACCGGTAGCGACCCGAGAGGCTTCGCGATTGCGCAAAGGCTGGCCAGTCAGGCACAGGCTCTTGTTGTAGCGGCCAAGGAGGGGTTCGATGCTGGCAACCTGGCCGCTGAACTCATCGCGAAGTCCGAAGATGCGGCATGGCGGCTGGACGAGGCCGCGGCCGCGCTGGCGACGGAGCCGACGCCGCGCTATGCGCCGACTGTGGGCTTTGATCCTGAGCGGAAGCTGTTCGTGCTGTTCGGCGGCGACCGCGGCGATTACATGTTGGCCGACACCTGGCTCTATGATCCCGCAAAGCGCTCGTGGCGGCAGTTCTGGTCGAAGTCCGTGCCCGAGGCCCGCTGCGGCGGCCAGATGGTCTGGCTGCCCAAGGCGAAGAAGCTGGCGCTCCTCGGCGGCAACACGGCGCTGCGGAAGCTCACCTACCAGAACTTCCTCCAGCCCTGCTCGCCCGACGTCTGGCTCTTTGACCCCGACAATGGCTGGCAGCTCGCGGTGAAGGCCGGCGACGAGGTGAAGGTGAAGACGAAGGACAACTTTCCCCTCTTCATGAATCTCAACCCCGTCGTG
>VGYV01000421.1 GCA_016872855.1 Planctomycetota bacterium | reverse complement strand
GAGTGCTGCGGCGCGGGGTTCACGATGAGCAAGCCGGGCGTTGTCGCCCGCCTGACGGGGCGCATCCTGGCCGCCGCGAGCGCGGCCGGGGCCGAGGCATTCATCGTCGCCTGCCCCATGTGCCACGCTAACCTCGACATGCGGCAGAAGGAGGCCGCGGCCGACGCCGGCCTGCCCGAGGACTTCCATATGCCCGTCCTCTACCTCGCCCAGGCCCTCGGCCTGGCGCTGGGGCTGGAGCCCAGGGCACTGAAGCTCGACAACCATTTCGTGGACACCACCGACCTCGTGGCCCGGCTGCGGGGGGAGACCGTGGCGGCGACGGCGGCAGCGGGCGAGTTCGACAAGGAATCTTGACGCAAGTGCAGGGGATGAATGGATGATTCGATGGGTGGATGGATGCCAGAAAGGCCGCCTCTTCCATTCATCCATTCATCCATACATCCAATCATCCCCCTCGATTGCGGCAGGGAGCCGCTTCAGGAGTGCATAGTTGTCCCGCATCGGCGTCTTCATCTGCCACTGCGGCGAGAACATCGCCAGCGTCGTCAACTGCGAGGCCGCGGCCAAGGCCCTCACCACCCATCCAGGCGTCGTGTTCTCGACCGATTACAAGTACATGTGCTCGGACCCCGGGCAGAACCTGATCAAGGACGCGATCGAGAAGCACAAGCTCACGGGCGTGGTCGTCGCCGCCTGCTCGCCGCGGATGCACGAGCCGACCTTTCGGGGCGCCGTCGCCGAGAAGGGCCTCAACCCCTTCCTGTGCGAAATGGCCAACATCCGCGAGCACTGCTCCTGGGTCCACGCCGACAAGGAGGAGGCCACCCGCAAGGCCATCGAGCTCATCCGCCTGATGGTCGAGAAGGTCAAGAATAACGAAAAGCTCCAGCCCATCCACGTCCCTATCACCAAGCGGGCGCTCGTCATCGGGGCGGGCATCGCGGGCATCCAGGCCGCGCTCGACATCGCCAACGCCGGCCACGAGGTCGTCCTCGTCGAGCGCGAGCCCAGCATCGGCGGCCACATGCTCCAGCTCTCCGAGACCTTCCCTACCCTCGACTGCTCGCAGTGCATCCTCACCCCCAAGATGGTGGACATCGCCCGCCACAAGAAGATCAAGCTCTACACCTGGAGCGAAGTGGACGCGGTGGACGGCTACATCGGGAACTTCGAGATCACCATCCGCATGAAGCCGCGGAGCGTGGACCTCGCGAAGTGCACCGGCTGCGGCACCTGCTGGCAGAAGTGCCCCTCGCGGGCCATCCCCAGCGAGTTCAACGCCGGCCTCTCCCTGCCCGACCCCGAGAACCCCAAGAAGAAGCTCGGCTACCGCACCGCCATCTATACCCCCTGCCCCCAGGCCGTGCCCAACAAGCCGGTGATTGACCGCGCCAACTGCCTCTGGTTCACCAAGGGCCGCTGCGGCGTCTGCGCCAAGGTCTGCCCCACCAAGGCCATCGTCTACGAGCAGAAGGAGGAGCTGGTCAAGGAGAAGGTCGGCGCCATCGTCGTCGCCACCGGCTACCAGGTCTGGAGCGTGGCCAAGGCCGCCGCCGACTACCCCTACATCGGCTACGGCGAATACGGCTACGGCACGCATCCCGACATCATTGACGGGCTACAGTTCGAGCGGCTCCTGAGCGCCAGCGGCCCCACCGGCGGCAAAGTCCGCCGCCCATCCGATGGCAAGGAACCCCAAACCGTCGCCTTCCTCTCCTGCGTCGGCTCGCGCGACAACGAGAAGGGCTTCACCTACTGCTCGAAGATCTGCTGCATGTACCTCGCCAAGCACGCCATGCTCTACAAGCACAAGGTCCACGACGGCCAGGCATTCAACTTCTACATGGACATCCGCGCCGGCGGCAAGACCTACGACGAGTTCACCCGCCGCACCGTCGAGGAGGACGACTGCGTCTACCTCCGCGGCCGCGTCTCGCGCATCTACCCGCGCGACGGCAAGCTCGTGGTGCAGGGCGCCGATACGCTGTCGAACATGCAAGTTGAGATCGAGGCCGACCTCGTGGTGCTCGGCACCGCCATGGTCGCCCAGCCCGACGCCGAGGCCGTGGCCCAGAAGCTCCACGTCGCCTTCGACAAGGACCACTTCTTCTCGGAGGCCCACCCCAAGCTCCGCCCCGTCGAGGCCCAGACGGCGGGCATCTTCTTCGCCGGCGCCTGCCAGGGGCCGAAGGACATCCCGGAGGCCGTCGCCCAGGCCAGTGGAGCCGCCAGCAAAGTCGTCGGCCTCCTCAACGCCGACGAGCTCGAGCGCGAGCCCATCGTCGCCACGGTCCACCGCGCGGCCCCGCCCGTTTACTCCATCTGCTTCGGGTGCTTCTTCTGCGAGCGCATCTGCCCCTATGGCGCCATTGAGCGCGAGGAGATCCGCGACCGCAAGGGCAACCTCCTCAAGACCGTCGCCAAGGTCAACGAGGGGTTGTGCGGCGGCTGCGGGCTCTGCGCCGCCGCCTGCCGCGCCCACGCCATCACCCTCCGCGGCTTCAACGACGAGCAGCTCTACGCCGTCGTGAATGCTCTCGGCGAGGAGTGACGCCGCCGCTCCCGCTGGACCCGCGTCTGCGGGAGATAGGACGGATAGGACCGATAGGACACATAGAGTGGATTTGCCACCCACCTACAACGGGTCCGCCCTGACCGTCGGGCGATGCGCGGAGAAGCGGTTATGAGATTCCACACCACCACTGCGATCTGTTCCCTGGTCGGCATGGCTTTCTGTGTTGCATTCGGAGCCGCCAGCCCTCCTGAGCAGAAGCCAGTGGCCCCGCTTGACATCGAGAGTCTGCTTCCGGCAGACGGGACAGTTATGGACGTGATGGAACTGAAGGCCCCTCCTCGGTTGGAGGAGCTGGCGGCGAAGCTTCAACAAACCGTTGCCAAAGACCCGGAATGGTGGCTTGCCCATGTCAGGAAGGCGAAGCCGGGCGAGCCCATCCCCTACGATGCTAGGCTGGGCCTCTCGAAGGAGGAGTTCGACGAGTTCCTCAGCCTCGCCAAGTTCCGCGAACTCACCAGCAAATGGGCCATCGAGTCCTCCGACATACTCTACTACGACCTCAAGACGTCTCGGTGAAAGGGGTTGGAAGGGCGCGGGGAGGGATGTTGCGCCATCTGTTGGCGTGGCTCGCTCGAATCCGCTATCATTGCCGGCCATGAAGCGCCGCGCCCTCATCCTCGGCACGCTCGCCTGCATCTCGTGGAGCACGGTCTTCGTGCTCGGCAGGCTCACAATCAGCCGCCACGCCACCGACCCCGTGGTGCTGGGCCTCTACCGCTTCGCCATCACGGGCCTCGTCCTCGCCGCCGGCGTCATCGCCCTCGGCCGCGGGAGGGAGCTGGCGGCCTTCGTCCGCGAGCCGATGGCTTTCCTCCTCCTCGGCCTCACAGGCGGCTTCGCGATGGGCTTCTTCGTCTTCCTTGCCCTCCAGCACACCCACTCGATCGTCGTCCAGATCATCATGAACTCCAATCCCGTCCTCATCGCTCCCCTGTCGCTGCTGGTGGGCGAGCGAGTGGGCCTGGGCAAGGTGTGCGGGGTGGTCCTTGGCGTGGTCGGGTGCGTGCTCGTGCTGGGCGGCGTGTCGCCGGGCCAGGTCCACGAGAATCCGCATCACCTCCTGGGCGGAGCGCTCGCCGCCCTGTCGGGCCTCGCGTGGGCCGCCTACACGGTCTTTGGGCGACGGGTCGTTCAGCGCCACGGCGGCCTCATCACCACCACGATCAGCATGCTCATCGGCGGCGGGGCGTTCCTCGTCGTCTGCCTCGTCATGGGCAAGGGACTCATCCTTCCGTGGCAAGGGGCCTTGTCGGGCCTCTACCTCGCGCTCGTCCCCACCGTCTTCGGCTTCACCGCCTGGTATGTCGCTCTCAAGGACCTGCCTGCGAACGTCCTCGGCCCGCTCCAATTTATCGTCCCCATTGGCGGTGTGGCCCTGGCCTGTGTGCCTCGTCCGTTGGGGCTTGGGGAGGAGTTGACCGCGCTCATGCTCCTCGGCGGCGCCCTCGCCCTGAGCGGCATCTACCTCTCCACCCGCGAGCGCTGAGGCAGCAGGGGTGGCATGCCCTGTCCCCGGGATCCTGCTTGTCAGATGCGCTTGCATGTTCGACTTCGCGGCTGTAGGATTGTTGATTGGCAGCGAGGCGCAAAGGAGCGGAGACATGGGACGTACCTTTGTGGATGTCGAGGTCGAGAACTACCGTGACGTCGTGCTCAAGGAAGAGGTCGGCGACGGCCATCGGGAGGTCCGCAAGCAGACGGTCCGCGCCCTTGTGGACACCGGTTCCGCTCTCCTTTGCCTCCACCGCGACGCCATCCAGACGCTTGGCCTCGAGCTCTCAAGGACAGCCGAGGTCCGTACGGCCAACGGCAACGTAGATCGTCCCATCTACGATGTGGCGCGAATCACCATCTTCGACCGCCATTGCTTCATTCAGGTCATGGAAATCCCCGACAACATCCCGCCCCTCCTCGGCTACGTCGCTCTCGAGAACCTCGACCTCGTGGTGGACCCCAAGTCCAACCAAGTCATCCCCAACCCCGAGAGCGGCAGCAAGTTCACGCTCGACGTGCTCTAGGGGAGCGGCGGAGTGGAGACGAAGCGAGTTCTGTTCGGCTGAATGCATGGTCCCGGAAAAGGAGGCACTTCCCATGACCCAGGCAGGCTTCTCCAAGCGCATGATTGTTCTGGCCCTTGGATTGACGGGCTTCTTTGCTTCCGGGGCTGAAGACCCTCAGACCCCCCTCAGGCCCGGGGACACGGTGAAGGTGGCAAATGGACCTGCTTCCCTGATGCTCGGGGAAGAGACGCTGACGACCATTGAGGTAGGGACCGTGTTGAGAGTTACCGAGGTCAAGGATGGATGGGTCGGTGTGGCCGTAACGCGCGGCAACAAGAAGATTGAAGGCTGGATTGAGGCCGCTGTCCTTGAACTGGTAGAGAGGCATGTGAAAGAACCGGGGCCGGCGAAAGCCCAAGACGAAGTGGAGAAGGCGGCCCCTCTCGACGACAAGACCTTCCGAGAGATTCTCCAGAAGGGTGGGAAGCTGTGCCTAAGTGTGCCTGTCACACTCAGAAAGCATAAGTGGTTGCCGAGACAGTAGATGGGACAGGGCATGTCATCGCTGATGCAGCTGGCCCCTCAGCCGACATCGCGGGGACGCGGGCGGGGGTGGGAGGCAGGGACACGGCTTGGCGAGCCAGCCGTGGCACGTGTGGCGGACCGAGGCGGGGACAATTGGCTCTTGTTGAGGATCCGCGTAGCGATAAGCGTCCCGCTTGCTGAGGGGCCGGGGAGGCGGCAAGCGGGACGCTCGCTGCTACGGCAAGCACAGGCCCATTTCGCTACGGGGCTTCCCGCGATGGAACCTGATTCAGGAACCAGGGGCGTGTTGCCCAGAGGCTCAACCCATTGTTGAGGGCCGGAAGTGGCCGGTGGGGCCTCGACAATGGAGAGGAGAGGGCGAGGGGCGGCGTGTGTGCCTCCATAAGTCTTGGCCGGTAATACACATAGGGCGACGCATTGGTGCATGTCGGCGGACATGTCGGGTCCCGATGTATGTGTGTGTGGCAGGCGCAACAATGGAAACAATGGGGTAAAGGGCCGCTATTGGCCAATCTGCCATTGTTGAGGGTGATCTTCGGGGCCTCGACAATGGGGCCGCCGGTGATCCGTGGCCGGTCGGCGAGAGCGCGGCTTGACACGGCGGAGCGGAAGTGTATGCTCTCGCTGTTGGATGAATGGATGGGTGGATGAGTGGATGGGTGTCGGGCAATCATCCATCCATCCAAACATCCATTCATCCCCTGTGGTTGTGGACGAGACTTTTCTGAGAGTGAGGCGAGCGATGGCGAAGATCGGCGTGGGGGTCGTGGGCTGTGGGGGGATGGGGGCAGCACTGGCGCACGGGCTGGCGGGGTTGGAGAGCGCTCAAGTCGTGGCGGCCTACGATGAGGCGCCGGAGAAGGCGCAGGAGCTGGCGGCGAAGCACGGGGGAAAGGCGTGCGGGAGCCTGGACGCGCTGGTCGGCGACAAGGAGGTGGGGGCCGTGGTCGTGGCGTCGCCGCAGTTCGCGCACGCGGCGGCCACGGTGGCGGCGGCGCGGGCGGGGAAGCACGTGTTCTGCGAGAAGCCGATGGCGGTGACGCTGGAGGACTGCGACGCGATGATCGCGGCGTGCCGTAAGTCCAGGGTGAAGCTGATGATAGGGCAGGTGTGCCGCTATCACGCGGTCCACGGCAAGGTGCGGGAGATGGTGAAGAGCGGGGAGTTCGGCCGGCCAATCTGCATGACGGTGCATCGCCTGGGCGGGCAGTGGGGCGGGGCCTACGCGCAGCCCTGGCGGCTCCAGCGCGAGGGGTGTGGGGGGACCCTGCTGGAGATCAACGCGCACGAGATCGACTTCATGAGGTGGGTGTGCGGCGACGTGGAGGCGGTCTATGCCGCGGGCGGTCTGTACGTGGATAAGCGGCTGGATTACCCCGACCTGACGCTTGTGACGCTGCACTTCGCCAGCGGGGCCAAAGGGCTGCTGCACGCGGGGCAGGTGAGCACGATTGGCGGCTACGGGGGGCGTGTGGACTGCGAGCGGGGGGCGCTGACGTTCCCTGCCATCTGGGGGGCGGACGCTGGGATTCACGTGTGCAAGGCGGGGGAGAAGGCCAGCTTCATCCCGGCCAGCGAGCTGAAGGTCGAGGAGCCCGTGCGGCACGAGCTGCGGGACTTCATGGAGTGCATCATTGCGGGCACGGAGCCGCCGGTGCCTGGTTCGGAGGGGCGTGCGAACGTGGAGGTCGGGGTGGCGGCCTACCAGTCCATCGAGTGTGGGGAGACTGTTCCGCTGCCGCTGTGAGGTGCTGCCATTTTGGCAGCAAGGCATCTGCCTGGGTGACAGAGGGCCGTGGCATCCCAGATTCCAGATTCCAGATTCCAGATTGAGGAGCGAAAAGACATAAGAGACAGCTATTACAGACGTTATGGTGTGACGCCTGGCGGTGAACGGTGCGGCGGGCGAGGTCCGGCACAGGGTTTGCTTCGTTTGGCAGTATCCGGGATGGTCCGGATCGATGTGAGGGGAAGCGAGAGCAGGGCATGGTGGCCCAACTTGTGCGAGATGCCGAGGCCCTTCGCCGGGGAAGCTTGCTCATCGCGGAGCAGGAGGATGCGCTGCGCAAGGAGCTGGACTCGCTTTTCTGCACGGAGGGCTACGAGACGCACGTGGCGGCCGACGACGACGAGGCCGTGGAGATCGTGCGGCACGAGACGATTGACGTCGTGGTCCTGTCGCTGGAGCTGCCGCGGACGGGGGGGCTGGGGCTGCTGCGGACGATTCGCGTGGTGCGGG
>VGYV01000420.1 GCA_016872855.1 Planctomycetota bacterium | reverse complement strand
TCACGGCGCGCAAGCGCCTGCCGCGGGAGGCCCGCCGCTACGAGCCCGCCGCCTTCATCCCCTTCTTCGAGGCGGGGGCGGACATCGTCATCTGCGGCCACAACCACTGGGCCCACGACTACACTGCCCAGCTCGCCAGGCCCGGCTGCCGGCTCCTTGCGGTCGGCCCGTGGTCCCCCGGTCCCTCCTGGCTCGAATACGCCGAGGGCGTCTTCCGCCTGAACGACCCCAACCTGGTGGCTCGCCACGATTCCCGGTCGAACGCGCCCCTGTAGGCGGGACGGCCTCGTCCCGCGTGGGCCGGGCCGGGGATTGGGTGTCGCGGGATGAGGACGTCCCGCCTACAAGACGGGTGCGGTCACGCGCGTTGTAGGCGGGGTCGGCGGAGCTACTTCTCGCCGAGGCAGTAGAGGAACTTCTCGCCGCGGAGGTAGAGGCGGCTGCCATCGGGGACGGGCGGGCCGTTGGCCAGAATCTCCTGCGGCGCCCAGGGCCAGTAGCGGTCCACAACCGTCTCGATGCGGTTGACGGCCACGGGCTTGTAGGCCGGCCCCTGTTCGAGGACGACGCACATTCCCTGGTTGTCCATCACGTAGATGTGCTTGCCGCCGAGCGCGGCGCTCGCTCCCACGCCAATCGCGTTGTAGGTGTGCAGTTCGTCGAAGCCGAGATCCTGGCTGTAGTACGTGCTGCCCGACTTGATGTCGGCGGCGTAGAAGACACCGTACTGGTCGGGGATGTAATGCGTGTCGCCGATGATGAGGGGCGAGGCGGGGGTCCAGCGGTCGAGCCATTCTCCGCTGGGCCGGCGGTGGTTGCACTTGACCTCGATGCCGCGGAAATCGGGCTTCCAGGCGTCGCCCTCGACCTTCGCGAAGTCGGCGATGAGGAGGCCGCCGACGCCGCACCAGGGGAGGTACATGGCCTCGCCGATCACGGCGGGCGCGGCCCACCCCAGGTCGCCCGGCTGGATGCGCGGGTTGGCCCAGAGCTGCTTGCCGTCGGAGACGCGATAGCAGACGCCTCGCCAGGTGAACACCACGTCGGTGCCGCGAATGGTGGCGGGAATGAGCGACGCGATGCTGTGGCCCTTCGGGTCGCTCCAGACCGTCTTGCCCGTCGCGGCGTCGAGGGCGTGGAGGCCGTTGAAGATGACGCACAGTTTGCCGCCGATGAGGGCGGGCGAGCACGAGTAGCTGATCTCCTTCGGCACCTCCAGGCGGCGAATCCACTTGCGGTTGCCGTCGAGGTCGTAGCAGGCGACGACGCCGAAGCCCGTGAAGGCCCAGACGTGCTGGCCGTCGCTCACGGGCGTGGTCGTGAAGCCGACGATGCCGAAGTGGCCCTCCAGGTGGCCTTCGAGGCGCATGTGGTACTTCTTCTTGTCCACCTCGAGCAACAGGTCGCGCATCTGGCGGCGAATCTCGAGGCCCTTCTCGTAGTCGGCCTTGGCAAGCTCTTCCGCAAGGGGGACGAGCTTCTCCTTGAAGACGGGGCTGGCCGCGCGGTCCTCCTCCGTCGCGGCCTCGTAGATGCTGTTGAAGTGGCGCCAGAGCACCTTGCCCGTCGCCTTGTCGAGGCACAGGAGCTGGTCAGGCTCGGCGGGGGTGAAGATGTGGTCGCCCACCACGATGGGGCAGGCATTCGTCCGCTCGGGCATCTCGGACATCCAGGCGATGTTCTTCTCCTCGTAGGGCGTCGGCTCGGCATCCATCAGGATGGGGGCGAACCAGAGGGCGCGGCCGTTCGGCCCCGTGTAGCTGCACATCTTGGCGAGGAGGCGGTTCCAGCCCTGCTTGAGGTCGAGCGTGATGCGGGGCGAGCGGCCGTGGGTGAAGGCGAGCTTCTGGCGGCTGATGCCGTAGTGGCTGCCGTAGCCCATCGTCATCTTGGGCGCGCAGTAGACCTGTTCGCCGTTGAAGAAGAGCTTCAGCCCGTAGATGTGGTCCACGGTGAGCGACACCTTGCCGGCGCGGGCGGCGTGGACGTAGGTGTGCGCATAGGCCATGTGGCTGGGCTTGTAGTCGAGCGCCTTGGCGAGGTCCACGGCCTCCTCCAGGTCAACGCGGCCCCAGCGCTCGTAGTCGGGCGCGCGCTTCATCTCAAGGCGCTTCCAGGTCAGTTCGCCCACCTTATCGCCCTCCGCGGGCTCGATCTTGCCCTCGCCGGGAATCTGCTGCTTATCGAAATCGTTCACCGAATGGGCCACGGGCAGCAGGCCGATGACAAGCCAGTCGCGGATGAAGCCCCGGCCCGTTGTGACAGGGGTAGTGCCCTTGTCGGCGCCTGCGCCCGGCTTGGCGGCCTGAGAGCTCAGTCCCGCCACCACGCCCTTGGCAATCCGTCCCCACTCGGTCGGCGGCGTCGCCTCGGGGTACAGCCCCGTCCAGTTCCCCCGCCAGCCAAATGTCTTGGGCGCCTCTCCAGCGAGTGTGGCGGACACGACTAGCAACGACACAATGACGCTTCGACCCACGAGCCCTGACATCAGAAACACGCTCCTTTGTTCTGAAGAAGGGCCCCTGTCCTGGCGTCGCCCCTTCTCACCAAGCCCCACCCTCTCCCTGCCCTCTCCCTGGGAGGGAGAGGGGTCTGCGACCCCCTCCCTTCAAGCTCATCTTTGCCCACATCTTCTCGTGGCCCCCGGTCAGCCCCCGAAGGGGGTGATCCAGCCGTAGCCCAGGGCGACCAAAGGGAGCCCTGGGACAAGGCCAACCTGGCATGGAGCCCCCAACGGGGGCGATTCAGTCGCCCTGAAACGCCCCCTTCGGGGGCTTGTCCCGTGCGGACGCCCGATCCCAGGGCTCCCGTTGGTCGCCCTGGGCTACGGTTGGCTCGCCCGCATTCGCGGGCTACGGCGGCGGGAGATGTGGGCAAAGATGAGCCCTTCAAGGGAGGGGGTTGTGAACGCGGCATACCATCAGGACCAGGGGCCACGCTCCTCCACACTGGCCCGCGGACCCATCTGAGGATGGACGATGCAGCAGCACAAGGATACGACACGTCGGGCGGTCGTGCAAGGGGCGGTTGGCGCGGACGCTGTGAAGCCCTGGTGTTCGGCCATTGGTGCTCGGTGTCGGGGTGCACAAGCCATGTGGCTGGAGAGCTCACATGCCCGGGTAGAGGGTGTTGTTGTAGAGGGTCGGGACTGCGAGGGGGCGGGCGTTGGCGTAGGTGCAGGCGCCGCGGGGGCCGAAGAGGATGACCTCCTCGCGGCTGTCGCCCCAAACGTCGGCGCGGGTGCCGTAGTAGTGGGCCTGGCGGTCCTGCGGGCTGCGGTCGGGCGTGCACTGCATCTCGAAGGTGTCAACAATGTTCCCATCGCCGTCGTAGATGGCGGAGGGCTGCCCCGGGCCGCGTGAGTAGGCGAGGACGCAGCGCGGCTTCCCGCCGCCAAGCCAGTCAATTGGCACGATTGCGGCGGCCCAGCCGCCCTCGGGCTGCCCACGCCGCCAGAGCTCGCGGCCATTCAGGTCGTACAAGTACAGGTCGGAGCGCGTGCCCTCGCCGCGGTCCTTCCGCACACGCCCGCGGTCGAGGACCATGAACTGGACCTCGGAGTCGTCACGGAAGCGGTCGGCCAGGACGTGTTGGGCCTCTCCGAGCGGGTGGTGCCAAAGCTCCTTGCCGTCGGCGGCCAGGCAGTGGATGCCGTGGTTGCCGAAGAGAAGGCGCCAGGTGCCGTCGCGCAGCCGAGCCGCATAGGCGGCGTCCTGGTGGCCGCCGCGCGCGTCCTTCTGGAACACCACCTTGCCGTCGTGGTCAATGAGTGCGAAGCCCACGAACACCTCGTCGCGCCCGTCGCCATCAATGTCCCCATAGGCGGGGAAGTGCCCGACGGACCCCGTCCACTGCCAGAGCACCTTGCCCTCGTGGGACACGCCCCACATGTTCCAGTAGCGGTCCTTCACGAGCAGGTCTTCGCGGCGGCCGCGGCCCGTGAGGTCGAGGAACAGGAAGCAATCGTCGGCCGGCGCCGGCAGGGCGAAGGAGCCTTTCTCCTTGCCGCTCTTGCCGTCGAGGACGACCATTGTGGCGTTCCCCTCGTAGCGGTCGGCCCGCTCGCGGACCGCGCCGGGGCGAGTCTTTGGCTCGGCGTAGCGCGCCTGGCGCACGTAGAGCACCTCGTTCCGCCCGTCGCCATCCCAGTCGTAGACCTGCACGGGCAGGTCGCTGTAGATGCGCCCGTTGTCCGCCGAGGGGGTGCCCGACTGCCATAGCACCTCGCCCATGATCGTCGTCGCCGTCAGACACGTTATCTCGCGCGTGCCATAGACGCTTTGGACGAAGAGCAGGTCGGGCGCCCCGTCGCCATTGAGGTCGCCGATGCGCAGCGTTTCGGCGCCGAAGTCTTTCACGTCAATTCGGCTCACCAGATGCGTCGTCACCCCCGCGCTCCTTTCCGCCGCGTCGAGCGCCATCGTGGCCGCCAGAGTCACTGCCAACCCAGTGAGCAGCCGCATGTCGGCGACTCCTTCCTTGAACACCCGACGACGGTGGCGTCGAGCCTTGACATCGGCGATACGCTCCCCTATGCTGGCCAATCAACGCTCTTGGAGGACCAACCATGAAGCTCAACAAGGATACGACGCGGCGGGCGTTCCTGCAAGGGGCGCTGGGCTCGGGCATCGTCGCCCCGCTGTTCGTGCGCCGCTCGGCTTTTGGGGCGAATGACCGGATCACGTCGGGCATCATCGGCCTCGGGGGGCCGGCGGGCGGCGGCGACGGCCGCACACAGCTCCTCGCCGTCGCCGACCCGCGGCCCGACAAGGTCGCCCGCTTCCGCGACCGCAAGGACGTGGCGGTGTGCCGCGACTTCCGCGAGCTGCTGGCCCGTCCCGACATTGACTGCGTGTTCATCGGCACGCCCGACCACTGGCACGCCATCCCCGCCATCCGCGCTGCCGAGGCGGGGAAGGACATCTACTGTGAGAAGCCGATGTCGCTCACCATCCGCGAGGCGCGGGCGATGGTGACCGCTGTGCGGCGCTACGGCCGCGTGTTCCAGACTGGCTCCCAGCAGCGGTCGGAGTTCGCCAACCGCTTCCGCTTCGCCGCCGAAATGGTCCGGTCCGGCCGCATCGGACAGGTCAAGGAGATCAACGTCAACGTCGGCGGCCCTTCATCGGATCGCGACGAGCCGCCCGAGCCTGTGCCGCCGGGCCTGGATTGGGACGTGTGGCTCGGCCCCGCCCCCTGGCGGTCCTTCAGTTCCAAGATTCTCGGCGGTTGGCGGGGCTACAAGGACTTCAGCGGCGGCTCGATGACCGACATGGGCGCCCACCACTTCGACATCGCCCAGTGGGCGCTCGACATGGACGGCTCAGGCCCCGTCGAGATCATCCCGCCCAACGGCAGGGACGTGCAGCGGCTGACCTACATCTACGCGAATGGCGTGAAGGTCTATCACGGCGGGGGCGGGGGCGACGTGGTGTTCTTCGGCAGCGAAGGCAGAATCTCCGTCAGCCGCGGCAGCCTGCACACCGAGCCCGAGAGCATCATGGCCAAGCCCATCGGCCCCGACGAGGTGAGCCTTTACCCCTATCCGCCCGGTGACCACAAGGGCGACTTCCTGCGCTGCGTCCGCACCCGCCAGAAGCCCGTCGCCGACGTCGAGGTCGGCTGCCGCACCGTCACCGTCTGCCATCTGGGCAACCTGGCCTACTGGCTGCACCGCCCGCTGAAGTGGGACCCCGCGAAGGAGGAGTTCATCGGCGACGCCGACGCCAATCGCTGGCTGGACAGGCCCAAGCGCGAGCCGTGGACGTTGTGAAGAGGCGGTGTTCGGGTACAAGAGCCACGTACCCAGAGGGCAACCCCATGAGCAGCTGCCGCGCCATGCGCGTCAACGGAGCTCAAGGGAGGGGCCAGCCCTCGCGGCGTGGGGGACGGAGCGCGCGGTCGGCCTCGTCGTTCCCGGGGATCTTGCAGGCGACGGGGTCGAACTCCAGCGGCTTGCCGAGGAGTGTGGCGATGTTGCCGAGGAGGAGCAACTCGCACATGAGGCCGGAGTGGTCGAAGTTCGACAGGGGCGCCGGGCCCCCCTTGCAGGCCTGGAGCCATTCCTTCTCGTGGCCGGGCGAGCGCGGCATGGAGCGCGGCGGGCCGCCGGAATTGGGGAAGTCCTTCGCCGGCAGCAGGGCGCACAGGGAGTTGTGGGGGTTGGTGTGGACGACTCCCTTGGTGCCGACGAGTAGCGAGCCGAAGCGGGGCGCCCAACCCTCCTTCCAGTCGAGGGGCCGGCCGGCGAGCTTCTCAAGCTGCTGCCAGATGCCACGCTTCTGAAGCTCGGACTCCTGTGCGTTGTACCAGTGGATGCGCGCGGGCGGGAGGGCGCCGCGTGCGGGGATGTCGAAGCGGACGATTTCCCAGCGGGGGAAGTTGTCGGGGCATAGCTCCGAGCATTCTGCCTCGACGCGGATGCGCACGGCGGGCCCGCCGCCCTCCCACAGGTCGGCGAGCTTGAGGGCCTTGAAGGCGAGGTTGAGCGAGTGTGAGCCACCGCCGCCGAGGCAGCCCGAGCTGAAGTCGCGCTAGGCGCCCCAGCCGCCGATCAACCCGATGTAGGTCGGATGATACGGTCGGAAGGGGGCGGGGCCGAGCCAGAGATCCCAGTCGAGGTAGTCGGGCACTGGCGGGGTGTCGGGCGGCCGCTTGCGCGGGCCAGAGCCGCCGAAGCCGTACCAGAGGTGGACCTCGCGTATCTCGCCGATGGCGCCCTCGTGGAGGAGTTCGAGGGTGCGGCGGAAGGCGTCGCTCGACATCCCCTGGTTGCCCATCTGGGTGGCGACCTTGTGCTCGCGGGCGAGGAGGCGCAGGGTGCGGGCCTCGCCAACGTCGCGCGCGATGGGCTTCTCGCAGAAGACGTGTTTGCCGCGCT
Organism: Planctomycetota bacterium; assembly: GCA_016872855.1. Classification (GTDB taxonomy): domain Bacteria; phylum Planctomycetota; class PUPC01; order DSUN01; family DSUN01; genus DSUN01. The sequence continues at coordinate 498 of VGYV01000420.1, read as the reverse complement.
TGAGCGCCGCCGCGGCAACCGCGGCGTGGGCGTGGTCGGGCGTGGCGACGGCGACGCCGTCAATCTCGCGGCCGCGCTCGTCGAGCATCTTGCGGAAGTCCTGGTAGCCGGCGACGTTCGGCTTCTTATCGGTCGCCTCGGCGATGCGGCGGCGGTCCACGTCGCACACGGCGACGAGGTTGTGGCCCGCGCGGGGGATGGCGCCGGCCAGGTACTTGCCGCGGCTGCCGGCGCCCACGAGGGCGATGCTGAGCTTGTCGTTGGCCTGGAACGACCAGGCCGAGCGGCTGTCCTGGAGCACCACCCAGCCGGCAGTTCCCGCGGCGGCGGCCTTCAGGAATCGGCGTCGGCTCGTCAGCACACTCATCGGCTTCCTCCTCTTGCCGAGTACAGCCCCCCCCACAAATAGGGGGACAAACTCGCTCAAGCTCTGGTTCGCTGCTCCCAAAGGGAGCTCAGTGGGTTGCCGGCGGCTTCAGCCGCCGGACCCAGGCGCTG
>VGYV01000419.1 GCA_016872855.1 Planctomycetota bacterium | reverse complement strand
GCGCCAGCTCGTTGATCGTGCGGTGCGGCCCGCCGGTCATGAAATCGGGCTCCGCGCAGTTCGAGTAGGCGCGCGCCTCCGGCGCGGCGCCGCCGGGCACGAGCAGGGCGAGCGCGGCCAGGCCCGGCAGGACGATGGCCGCCAGGAGCGCGTAGCGGCGTGCCAATGTTACATGCCGACGAGAAGCCATTGATCGCCATGCCTCTCAAAGGTGAGGATGAAGGTCTTGCCGTCCTCCGTCACCTCGTATTCCGCCACCTCGTCGGTGGCGGCGATGAGCTTGCGCGTGGCGAGCAGCCTGCCCAGGCGCGGCAGCTCATCCTTGCGTGCCCTGAGCGTGGCCCCGTAGCCGGCCTTGACCGCGGGGTGAAGCAGCTCGACCGCCTGCTCGGCGTTCTTCGCGTTGCAGGCCTGCTCGAGCTTGGCCGCGGCTCGGTCGAGGACCGACGCCGCCGAGCCGCTGCGCATCAGCAGGAGTGCCCCGACCGCGAGGAGGGCGACGAAGAGGAAGACCGCGACGGCTGCCCACGCGCGCCGGCTACGCCGCCTCGGCACGGGTCCGGCAGCCGGCGGCAGGCTCGGTGGGATGGCGCCTACTAGAGGCCGCCCGCAGCGCTCGCAGAACCTGCCGCCCGGCGGGGCCGGCGCGCCGCACTGAACGCAGAACCCTGGTGCATTCGTGGCCATACTTCCTGGCATGATAGCTGACGCGCCGCGGCGCTGTCAAGCCGAGGCGCGGGTCAACGGGGCCGCTCGGCGGGGAGCGAGGGAAACGGGGGCGGGCACTCGATGGCGACGTCGCGGCGCGGGGGGCCGCCGCCGGGCGGGCGGCGGTTGTAGAAGGTGTCGTAGTAGGGCGCGTTGGCGTCCACCCAGGTCACAAGGGCGAGCCAGTCGGCCTCGGCAAGTTTGACCTCTTTCTTGTGCAGGGCGTCGTCGAGGGCGAGGATGAAGGGGCTGCGATGCGAGCCGAACTCCTTGGCCTGCGAGATGCCCGCGCCGCTGAAGCGGTTGGAGACGGCGACGAGGGGCCTCGCCTTCTTGTCCTTGTGGGCGGGGCCTCCGCGCCCCGCGTCGGGGAAGAGGGTGTGGAATGACTGGAGAAAGCCGTCGGCCGCACGCCTCGCCGTCAGGTCAATGCCCTTGGGGTCCCTCGCGTCGTGGCAGCGGACGCAGTGGCGGTCGAGGACGGGTTGGACGAGCCATTCGTAGCCGAGGAGCCGCGTGCTGCCCCAGGGCGGCGGGGCGGGCGTTTCGGGGTCACGCAAGAGGGCCAGGGGCGCCTTCGGGCCTGAGGTTGGGGCGTGGGGGCGCGATTCGTGGCAGCCGCGGCAGCCGCGGGCCTCGCCAGGCTGGAAGGTGACGTGGGTGCGCATGCGGCGGACCTCCATGTGCCGCGCGTCGAGGGCCTGGAAGTAGACCGCGGCGTCGGCGGGCACGCGGAAGCTGGCCGAGCCGTCGGCCTCGACCCGTGCCGTGCCAATGACGCGGACGGGCGCCCAGGACCAGAAGCCGTATTGGTGTTCCCAGGCGTTTCCTGGAATCCAGCGCATGGCGCCGATCTTGGCGTCGAGGGGCCAGCCGACGCGCTGGAGGATGCGGAGGTGCTTCACTGTGCCGCGAGGAACCCCGTCGAGGCCCTCATACACATCGGTCAGGTAGCACGTCGCATCGCCAGCCCCAGTTGAGCCACCGAGGACGGGCGGACGGGGGCGCTTGCGGAGCGGGATGGGGAAGGAGCAGGAGAGCAACAGGTCGCGGTGGAGGAGTTCCTTGTTGCCGTAGGCGTCAATCAGGTAGAGCGCGAAGCCGTGCTCGTTGTCGCCGCCGGCCGTGCCCGAGGGCGGGCGGCCATAGGAGTAGGAGGCGAGGAAACACTTGTCCGAGAGCGCCCAGGGGGTCTGATAGAGTCCCCCCTGGTCGGGCACGCCGCCCTCGGCGACCGGGTGGCCGCCCTGGGGGCCTTCCTGCGGCTTGGAGCCGGGGGTGATGAGCTCGATGGCGCTGGCCGCGTTGATGCCGCGTTGCGGGTCCACCACGACGACCGGGCCGTAGGCGAACGTGTGGTGGCCCGTGGCTATGGCCACGAGCTTCTGGCTGCCGGGCACCGACCGCACGTCGCGCAAGCCGAATGGGGCGGGGAGATGCTGCTTGAAGAGCGCGTCCGCCATCGTGCCATCGGGGCGAACCGTCCAGACCGAGTGTATCTCGAAGAAGTGACGCTCCTGGTAGTCCCAGCGAGTGTAGGCGATCAGCCCGTTGTCCAGGCTGTGGGGGTAGCGGTCAATGTCCTTGTTGTCGTTCAGGCGGCGAACCTGTTTGCCGTCGGGCGAGACGGCGTAGAGGTTGATGACCGTGTGGTCGGCGGAGAACTTGCCGCACTCGGAGGAGCGGCCGGAGCGGTCGGAGGCGAAGACGATGTCCCCGCTGGCGCAGTAGGTCGGCTCAAGGTCGCTCCAGTAGGGGTCGTTGGTGAGTTGGCGGAGGCCGGTGCCGTCGAGGCGGGCTTCGAAGATGTGGATCGGCTCCTGCTCGCCGCGTAGGAGGAAGGCGTGGTCGCCGTGGACGGCGTCGTGCTTCGGCGGCTAGGCGGGCTGGCGGGCGTAGCCGAAGACCACGCGGTCGGCGTCCCACCACAGGTCGAGGCCGCGCACGTGGCCCGGCCCGAGCTGGCCGTTGAGCACGCCACGCACGGGCGCGCCGGGCTGAAGGCCGGTCTGCACGCAAATGTCGCCGCCGGGTTTGTGGCACCAGGGGTACTGCGAGCCAGTGATGTTGCGGTGGGAGTGGGCGGGGTGGCACTTGACGAAGAGGAGCTGGCCGAAGCCAGCGGCGGGATTGGCGAGGACAATGGGCCGTGCGGCGCGGCGGGCGTCGAGCCAGAGCTTGCGATGGCCCACAAGGTCGTCGGGCGCGGCCCTCAGGCGTTCGGCGAGCCGTGCCTGAATCGCCATGATGGCATCAAGCTGCCTGGCGACGGCGGGCGAGGAGCCTGCCTCCCGCGCGGCGCCACGGGCGCGCTTGAGGATGGAGCCGACCGAGTCGAGGAACTTTCCGCCGTGGTTGTGGATGCCCCAGAGGACTGCTAAGCGGGCGTAGTCGGCGTCAAGAAGGAACGCGGGGTTGAGAGCCAACCAAGCTGTGAACCACTTCGGCGGGTTGGGCCGCGGCCAGCGGATTTCCTGGCCGCTGTTCTCGATGCCCACCTTCGTGGCGATGGCCCATTCGGCGATGGCCGCCACGAAGGGGTCAGGGTGGGCGAGAAGCCGCGCCGCTTCCTCGGCGAGAGGGTCGGTGAGGCGTTTCTGGCGGGCGAGGTCGAGGAGGCGTTCCGCCGCGGCGGCGGGGGGCTCCTCCGCGGCGGCGGGCCACGCCAGGGCGAGGGCGAGGATGGCGGAGACGGCGTTCACAAGGCGCATTCTATCGGGCGCCGCGTGGAGCGTCAAGGCCCGCCCGGAATCCCACCACAACTGAAGAGAATAGACGACAGACAGCAGAGGGCAGACGGCAGAGGGCAGAGGAGAGCAGGGAATCGTCATCGCCGTCGAGTCTGGCCCTGATAGGCGATGGTAGGGCGTGCATGCCTGCACGCGGAACGTGGGACGCGAAGCCCCATTCTCACGCAGAGGCGCAGAGGCAGCAGAGGGGAAGCACCCCTGTAGGCGGGGCGTCTCTGCCCCGCGTGGCCCGTCGCGGGCCAGGGACGGCCCGCCTACAAGTGGCCCTTCGCTTTGTGCTTCGGGATTGTTCCGGATTTCCCGCATTCCGCGGGAAGCGTAGCCGCAACCGTCCCGGTTGCGGTCGCAATCTTGCTGGAGTAGGAGATGAAGACGTCGAACTTGAAGTCCGCTGGCGTTTGTTCCGGCATCGGCCCTGCCCTTTGAGTGCCCCGGCACAGAGAGAGACACACAGGCTCTGTGGCCCCGCCCCCACTGGGGCAAGTGCGCGTGTGGCCAGGCGGCCGTTTCCCCCCTCTCCCTCGGGGAGAGGGCGGGGGTGAGGGTGCTTGTGCCCTCGCCAGCCTCGTGATAGGCACCCTCACCCCGACCCTCCCCCCAAGGGGGAGGGGGCAAAGCTCTCCCCCTGAACACGCGCTGGGGCAAGGCCAGCGGGGGCGGCCACCTCGAGGGTGCTCGCGTCACGTGCCGAGCATCGTAGCAGGCTCGCGGCGGGGTGTCAATGCGAATCCGCGCCTGCCCGTTGGCAGAGCGCGATGCCGCTTTCCCCGCTCCGCGTGGGACGAAAGCGGCGACTTCGTCGCCGCACTCCACAGTCCACGCCTGTCCGGGAGGGGGATGCGTACTCAGATTGGGGACGCTCAAGTTGCAAAGTTGCATCTGACACTGCCCCCACAGAAGTGGGCGACTCGGGCGACTCGGGCGAGTCGGACATGTTGTGGTTCGCGCGGGGCGGAGCTACAACCTGTGGTGTGCCTGCTGGGTGCGGGAGTGGGGGCGCTCGAGGCCGTGGGCGAGGAGGAGGGGCTCGTCGGCGAAGATGGCCTCGGTGGGGCCGTCGGCGACGAGGCGGCCGGCGTCGAGCATGACGGTGCGGGGGCACAGCTCGATGATGAGGTCGAGGTCGTGGGTGGCGATGACCTTGGTGATGTCGAGCGAGGCGAGGCGCTCGATGAGGCGGCGGCGGGAGCGGGGGTCGAGGTTGCTGGTCGGCTCGTCCATCACGAGGATGTCGGGGCGCATGGCGAGGACTGTGGCGATGGCGACGCCGCGTTTCTGGCCGGCGGAGAGGTGGTGGGGGGCCTTGCGTTCGAGGCCGCTGCACCCGACGGCGGCGAGGGCCGAGGCGACGCGGTCGCGGACCTCGGCCTCCGAGAGGCCGAGGTGGAGGGGGCCGAAGGCCACGTCGTCGGCCACGGTGGGCATGAAGAGCTGGTCGTCGGGGTCCTGGAAGACGAGGCCGACCATGCGGCGGACGTCGCGGATGTGGTGCTTGTCCAGCTCGACGCCGTGGATGCGGACGGTGCCTTCGCCGCGGAGGGTGCCGTTGAGGTGGAGGATGAGGGTGGACTTGCCGGCTCCGTTGGGGCCGACGAGGCCGACGGCCTCGCCGACGGCGATGTGGAGGGAGAGGCGGTCGAGGGCCTTGGTGCCGTCGTGGTAGGTGTAGGTGAGGTCGTGCAGATCAATCAGCGCGTCAGCCACGGCAAGCACCTAGTTTCCGGCATCCGATCCGATCGATCCGACTGATCCGTCGGATCCGACGGATCGGCCGGATAGTGCTCATTGGAGAGCCCCAAACCTCAGCGCCGCCACGAACAGCACGCCACCCGCCAGGAACGCATAGTCGGCGGCCCGCATGCGGAAGCGGGTGAGGGTCTTGACCGAGCCATCGAAGCCGCGGGCGGCCATGGCGGCGTGAACCCGCTCGCCGCGTTCGAGGGTGCGGAGGAAGAGGTTGCCGATGATGCCGCCGGTCGAGCGAAGGCTCCAGCCGAGGCGGCCCGGGCCGACGGCTCGGCACTCGCGCGCCCGCTTCATCCGCTGGACCTGCTCGACGAGCAGGAACAGGTAGCGGTAGAGAAAGCTCAACACGACGATGAAAAGCCTCGGAAGGCGAAACCACGCCATTGCCTTTAACAGGTCGTGGAACCGCGTGGTCGAGACGAGAGCGACGAGGATGCTCACGGTGAGGATGAACTTGCCGCACACGCTCGCGCACGACAGCACGCCGCCCCGCACCCAGAACGCCCACGGCCCCAGCCGCACGAGCACCGGCGCCGCATCGAACAGGGGGTTGAACGCCGCGACGAAGAGGATGAAGGGCGAGACGAGGAGCAGGCGCTTCGCCACGAAGCCGAGCGGCACCCCGCCGAAGGCGAGCCACGCAAAGGGCAGGATGGCGTAGGGGAACAACGCCGCCACCTCGTAGCGCGGCACCGAGACGAGGAGCGCCGTGAAGACGATTACCACCACCAGCTTCGCCCGCGCATCGAGGCGGTGGGCCGGCGTGTCGCCCATTGCCAGGTGGTCAATGTAGTTGTGGTGCACGGGGTGGCTCCAGTAGTGCCGACCAGGAGGCTCTTCTATCGTAATCGTCCCTCGTCCTCGTCCTTCGTCCTCGATCCTCCTGGCTTGGGGGGCAGAAGAGTCGAGGACGAGGAGGAGGGACGAGGACGAGGACGATTGAAGAGCAACGATGACGCCTCCACTTCTTCAGTGCTGGTGCGGATGCGGATGGGCGTGCGCCGGCATTCGCCGCCGCACGAGTCGGGCGAGGAGATAGACCAGCGCCAGCGTGGCCGCCGAGCCGCCGATGCCCAGCACCGAGGTCCAGTACCTCGGCGCGTCCTTGCCCACGGTGTAGTCGGGGAACGGGCTGACCTTGGCGTGTGCTTCGCCCACGTCAGCCATCGTTGGATGGGCCTCGCTCTCCGGCTTGATGTAGCCCTTCTCCTCCCAGAGCCAATCGAGGCCGTCGGGCAACCCGCTCGCCATCAGGGAGCCGAGGCCGCCGGCGAGGAGCGCGAAGACGGCGAGGGAGCCGATGACGGCCCGCCGCGACAGCCGCTCCCTGCTGCGCACCGGCGCGTCCAACACGTCGGGCCGCACCTGCACGAGATAGGCCAGGACGGCGAAGGTGATCAGCCCCTCGACGGCGCCGATGAGGAGGTGGACGCCGACCATCAGCGGGAAGGCGACCGAGAAGGGGACGGCGAGCTGCTTCGAGAGCGCGATCTGGACGGGGACCGCCGCCGCGCTGGCCGCCACGCCGACCAGCGCCGCCGCGAAGCTTGCCAGGTAGAGCCGTCCGGCGCTCTTCTCACCCCCCTTGCGCCCAAGGATCGCGCAATAGACCACGTAGCCGAGGTAGGGCGCGACGAGGCCCATGTTGAAAATATTGCAGCCCAGGGCCAGGAGGCCGCCGTCCTGGAAGACCAGGCACTGAACCGTCAGGATGGCTGCCATCACGAGGGCCGCGGCGTGCGGCCCGAGGAGAATCGCGAGAAGCACGCCCCCGCCCAGGTGGCCGCTCGTGCCGGGCAGCACCGGGAAGTTGACCATCTGGGCGGCGAAGACGAAGGCGCCCATGACGCCCATCAGCGGCACCTTGCTCTCGGCGAACGCCCGCCGCGCCAGCGTCGCCGCCGCGCCCAGCCCAATCACGCTCGCCCCCACGAACCCGATGGCCACGGTGGGCGAGAGCACCTGGTCCGCCATGTGCATCGTGCTACTCTTTGCTCGGTTCGTGCCACCGTGCATTCACCGCGCGCGCCCCAGGGTGGTCATGGTGAGCTTGCCGTGCTGGACGCCCCGCGTGGCGATCAGCTTGTCGGCGGTTTTCGTGATGTCGGCGGCGGCGCCCCGCAGGACGATCACCTCCAGGCACGTGTGGGCGGTGAGGTGGACGTGGGGCGCGCACA
>VGYV01000418.1 GCA_016872855.1 Planctomycetota bacterium | reverse complement strand
CTTGCAGGATGGGCGCTGCCGACGGACTACCCCCGCCCAGATTCCCCCTTTCCGCACCTGATAGCGGAGCAATCGGCTGCAAAAACCCGTGCCAAAGCCCCGAAGGGGGCGGCGGTAAACAGCGTCGGAAGATCGACAATTTGTTGTCGATGTTGAGTCCTTAAGCGCCTAAGTGGGGCGGCGGAGGCGTGCCCTTCAGGCAGTCCTTGCCCGAGAGGCGGAATCCCTGAGAGCCACGAAGGTGAGCTGAGATGAGTTCGGGTGAGCGCGAGCGGTGCTCGGAGGCGGAGTGCGAGGCGGTGGCAAAGGCGCGGCAGGGGCCGCCGCCGGACACCGTGAGGGCGTATCAGGAGGTGTATGGCCGTCTGCCGCGGGGATGGCCGCCCGTGGCTGACTTGTGAGGCGTTCCGGCTGTGGTGCCAGACACGAATGGCGTGAAGATAAGGGCACCGAACAGGCCGGAAGGCAGGAAGAAGACTGCCTAAAGGCAGGACTCCCAACAGGTTATCCACTCGTTCGGAGTCCTGCCTTCAGGCAGAATGCCCTTATCTTCACGCCATTCGTGCCAGACACAGCGTGCAGTCATTTCTCCAGGAGTTCGCGCTTCTCGGAGTCGTAGACCTGGCGGCGGCCGGTGTCGAACGCCTTCATCGCCATGATGACGGCGACGGCGTGCTGGTAGCCCGCATCGAGCGAGGCGTTCGGCGCCTTGCGGCTCCGAAGGCACTGGAGCCAGTCGAGGAAATGGTCGGGGCACGGCACCGGCTCCACGGGCGCCTCCTTCCCCAGCTTCCCCTTCTTCACCGCCCCCTCGCCGCTCAACGTGGGCGCGTTCCAGTTCACCATGTTCATCACCCCATGCTCGCCGAAGATGCGGAGGCTGTTCCCGCTCCCGTTCCCGAAGTTCGTCGAGTAGTGGACCATGAAGCCTTCGGGATAGACCCACGTGGCCTGCACGTGGTCGGGGCAGGTGAAGCCCTTCTCGTCCTTCCAGATGAACGTCCCGCCGTGGCAGACGACGCTCGTCGGGAACTTCGCCCCCGTGATGTAGTGCACGAGGTCAATGAAGTGGCTCCCCAGGCCGGGCACCGGGCCGTCGGAGAACTCGCGGAAGCCGTACCAGCCCGTGAACTGCACGGCGTTGAACGGCCGCATCGGGCGGTCCATCAGGAACTCCCGCCAGTCCACGTCCTCCTCCTTCGCCTCCTTCAGGTAGCCGTACCAGTAGGGGCGGGAGCCGTTGCGGCACTGCTCGATCCGCGAGATTTTCCCCAGCACGCCCGTCCTGAACAGTTCGCGGCAGCCCGTGAAGGCGGGGGTGCTCCGCAGTTGCGTGCCGTTCTGCACCACGATGCCCGCCTCCTTCGCCGCGTCGCAGGCCGCCTTGAGCGACTCCAGCGTCATCGCCAGCGGCTTCTCGATATAGACGTCCTTCTTCGCCTTCGCCGCGGCGGCCAGGTGGGTCGTGTGCTGGTGGTCGCACGAGGCGATCATCACCGCATCAACCTCCTTCATCCCCACCACGTCGCGGTATGAACCGAACTGCTTCGGCTCGCGGCCGTACCATTCCTTGGCGAGCGCCGCCGCCCGTTCCCGTGCCGGCCGCCAGGGATCGGCCACGGCCACGAACTCTACATTCTGCCCCTTATCGTGTTTGTGCACCCCGGCCATGTGAGCCCCCACCCCCCGGCTCCCGCACCCGATCATCCCGATAGCGATTCTGTCATTGGCCCCGAGCACGCGCCCCCACCCCGCCGCGCCCAGCGCCACCCCCGCCGCCCCCGTGGTCGCCCCCCTCAGAAACTCCCTTCTTGACTTCCGCTTCATCGCCTGTCCTCCAATCACATTGCCAGGTTCGGGCGCAATCGTGCTTCAGATAGGCAGGTAGCGCACCTGGCCTTCCCACTCCCCCTCCATGCTGCATTCCGCGAGAAGGAGTATGTCCTCGATGGCGCGGCGGATGGGGAGATCGGGGCTGACCTCGAACACGCCTGGGAGTGGCTGGCCCGCGCGCACGCGGTCATACGCATGCTCGGTTAGGGTGGAGACATCGTGGGTCAGCAGCACCCGCCCTTCGCGTGCCGCCCATTCCAGGACGGCGCGATCGTCCGCGGCCGACAGCCCCACATCCTGCACCCGAACGATGTCAAGGTCGGGCCGGCGCCGAAGCAGGCCACGCACGATGTTATTGTCGAAGTTCTCGTCTGCGGCGAGCCGGAGCATGGCCTACTGGCCTCGGCGAGAGCGACGGGCCATCAGGCGGTCACGTACCCCCCGCGGGTCGAAGCGCGCCTCGTTCTGCTTGCGGACGGCGGCAGCTTGAGCCCCCCGCTTCTCCAGGTAAGCCTCGACCTCCGATGTCCGATGCAGATAGTAGCCGAGCACCTGGTAGATGTCGGCCAGCTCGAGAGTCGGGTACCTCTGAGCGATCTCCTCAGCGGTCGCCCCCCCGGAGAAGGCGGCGACGATCGTGTCCAGGGTCACTCGCGTGTTCCCCACGCGGATCACCCCATCTGTATCGGCGTGAATCGGCACTGCCTCAGCCGCCATTGTCGGCATCATCTGCGTGACCTCCATCACCAGCATATTAGGCCAACGCCGCCGCGAAGTCAAGCTGCCCTCAAGGACCCGATCATCCCGATGGCGATTCGCCCATCGGCCCCGAGCGCGCGCCCCCACCCCGCCGCGCCCGGCGCCACCCCCACCGCCCCGGCCGACGTGGTCCTCAGGAAGCGCCTTCGCGACACATCTCGCTTCATCGCCAGTCCTCCTGCAAAAGCCAGAGGAACCCACAGGGAGGCCCAGGCACCATGTGCCTCACTTCGTCCGATCCGAGCTATCGATGCCTTTGGCCAGGCGACCATAGCCGACGCCATCGCCAGGCAACAGGTGGATGTCATCGCCGAAGTCATCTTTGCTGTACTCATCGACGCCGTTCTTCCCTACCGAATATAGGTCCACACGCCCTCGGTTGATCCTCGGCGCGTGCGGCACGTACTTGAGAGCACCACCCCATCCGTCAAAGAACCAAGTGAAGGCGGCTTCAGTGGCCTTTCCTTTGCGAAGCCATTCCCGTAACTCTTCGAGGTCCGATGGGTACCTCCCATGGTCCTGGCGAAAGGCAAGGAGGATACTGCCCAAGTAGCTGATGTGGTTCCGGGTCACTAGCCAAGGGGTAGCCGGGTCTCTGCGCGAGCATCCGGCCAGGAGAGCGTAGACGACCCACGAAGCCACACAGAGATTCGCAACCACGAGCACCACAATCCCGATCCGCCGTTCCGTGCTTTCGCTCATCTGGCAGCTTCCCGCGGCAAGAGCTTCTCGGGGTGCTTCTCCTGTTCACGGCGCAGGTGGGCGACCCAGCCGCTAAGGCCGCCGTGGTCGCGGACGAGGCGGCGGCGCCTCTCGCGCACCTCGTCAATCAGTGGATCGGAGAAGGGTTCTGCCGTCTGTTTCACGTGCCTTCCCTTACGAAGCCTCGCGCAAGCAGTCTACGCCGACAGCATGGGCTTGTCAACACCAATGACGTGATGCCCGCCAAACCGAAAGCGGCGTCGAGCCGCCGCACTCCGACAGGCTGCCGCATTGAATCAGGCCCCGACGACGCATTGATGGGCATGGATAGCATGGGGCGTGGGCGAAGGCGAGAGCCCGCATGATGAAAAGGAGCCACTTGACGTGAGGCAGCCTGTCGGAGTGCGGTCGCTTGAGACCGCTTTGCTTGCCGTGTCACACCGGGGCGAGTTTACGAAAGGATGACCCTGGGACTCGGTCCGCGGCGGGATAATGGTTGCTCTACGACTTGGTGGAACTCGCACGGTTTGCGGGGCGTGCCGAGGTGATGATCGAGAGCGTCGAGCAGGCGCTCGACGGTGGGCTCAAGCGCAACGCGGCGCGCCCCCTGATACGCGACGAACCATCCTCTGTGCGATCTCAGGAGGCACGGTTTCTCCCTGGCCCAGCCGTTCCCTGCCGCCGGCCTTGCCTTGGGCCGGCTCGCCACTTCCACGCCCATTGCCTGATTCCTCCTTCGCGGGGCATTGTATTCGGCCTGTCCGCGCTTGTCAAAGGGCGAGCGGGTGGTTGTCGAGGTCGCCCGCCACTTTGGCCCAGTCCAGCCAGCCGGCCTTCTTGCGGTCGCCGCCGGCGGCGCTGAGCTCGGCAAGCGCTTCGCGGGCAATCTGAGCGTCCTCAAGCGTCTCTAGCCATTCGATGAGCGCTTCCCAATCTTCGGCGCTCACGATGGCGAAGCGCCGGCCCTTGATCGTCGCGAACTGGACACATTGGAGTGCTTCTAGCCCGCTCATGGCGGCACCTCACATTGCTTGAGCATCTGTGGGCTCCGACTGGCATTCTAGCCCGTGGCGGGGCCTTTGTCAACGGCCAGGCGCGGCTTTCGCGCTCGGCTGCCGCGGGGCGCAGGTTGTCGTGTTCTTCTGACAACGGCGGCCTTTGGAGGGCGCGTAGAGGAGGTGAACATGTCGAAATGGCGGCGGATGGGGACAACGGCCTGGAGTGCTCGCCGTAAGCAATTGCTGTGGAACTACTTATGTGGCTCGCTTCCCCGCCTGCCCTGCCCGATTTCGACATGTTCACTTCGTGTGTTGCGCGTGAACATGTCGAACACCTCGCCCATCGCGGCTGCGTCAGGGACCCGGGGCGGCGTGGAGCTTGTGGAGGAGGACGAGCGCGGCGTCGGCCATGCGGCGGCCGGCGTCGGAGCAGAGCCAGCGCGAGAGGATAGGCTTGGCGCCGTAGGCGCCACGCTCGGCCTGGTCGGTGGTCGGCACGTAGGTGGAGGCGCGGGCGTTGGCCAGCTCGACGACGAAGGTCTGGCGGAAGGGCGACCACTGCTTGATGTCGAGTCCGATGCGGACGAAGATTTCAGCAGGCAACGCTACGAGGCCAACGTCGCCAATCCGCATCACCTGGACCGGCACGTCGGCGTTCTTCCCGTCGTGGGGCCAGCTTTCGCAGCGCTCGATGAGGTACTTTTCGAAGGGCGAAGGCTTCTCTTTCTTCTTGAGCGCGGCGACCTCGGCCATGAGCCTAGCGTCGCGGGTGTAGTAGGGGATCGAGAGCATCTCGATGGTGGACGCGAGCGGGATGGCGATCATCGGCTCGGCGCGCTCCGTAGCGAGCATGGCTGCGCCGGCGAGTGCGCGGCCGAGCTGGACGGCCTTTGCCGGGCCGCCACGGGGGAGGTTGGTGGGGTCGTGGACCGCGTGGTTGATGTCGCCGCACGTGCCCTGGAGGTGAAGGGTCACAACGTCCTTGCCGTAAACCGCCGCGATGTTGCGCCCGATCTCCCCGGGCCAGTCGGCGGAGATGAAGTTGGCGGAGCCGCCGCCGATGACGTCGGGGTGGAGAGCGAAGTTGACGGCGAGGGCGAGGAGGTTGCCCTTTTCGTCCACGGCGCTGAGGGTTTGGAGCTGCGGGTCAATCGGCCCGGCGGGAGCGATGGCCTGGGCGCTCCGCCCGAAGACCTCGGTGCCATCCTTGAGGCGGAAGAGGCGATTGAAGGAGTAGCCCTCGACGCTCGCCGCTCCCGCCCGCAGCGTGGCGGGCACCATCGCGTCGGCCGCCTTCTTCACCGTATCGGCGATGCGGCGGGGGAGCAGGCCGACGAATTGCGGGCAGGTGCGGACGACGCCGCCCTCGCGCAGCTCCGGCCCCGTGTGGGTGTGGGTGGCGCAGATGAGCACGTGGACGGGCGGGATGCCCGTCTCGCCCTTGATGATCTCCTTCGCCACGTCGGCGACCTCGGCGGCCACGCTGATGAGGTCGAGCGAGGCGAGTGCGAGGCGGGTGCCGCCCGACTCAATGACCATCGCCTTCGCGTGGAGGTCGTCGCGGACGTACTCCGCCCTGCGGTCGTGGAAGTAGCCTGCTAGCGACACGCCGAGTTGGGGCGTGATGGCCTCCTGGGCGCGGCCCACCTTGCACACGGCGGGCTTGGGCAGGGCATCTGGCATGAGCGTCCCCTTTGCCTGATGGGGCACCCTCCCTCCTGAGGCATTCTAACGCCGCGTCGCCTCGTGGTCAATTGGCCGCGCAGCCGCTCCTGCGCGCCGCCAGGAGCCGCGGGCAGAACATTGCAGAGTTGAACAACTCTGCAATGTTTCTCCCCGCCCCTGCGGACGCGGGTGAGTTCCCTCCCGAAGGTTCCCTTGACCTTCGGGAGGGTAACCAGATTGTCAAAGAGCAGGTGCGGCGGCGCCGACGCTACTTGCGTTGGCTATGCGTTCGCCGGCCGCCTCCGAGCGCCGCTCGAACAAGGGGCCGCATGGCCGCCGGCCGGCCACGCGCCGCTTCGCGGATTCCAGATTCCACATCCCAGATTCCAGACGGGAATCTGGAATCTGCAATCTGGCATCTGGGATTCCCCCTGCCGGGCTTCTCGCGTCCCGGCGGGGCGGCTTCATCGGCCTGGTTCAGGGGCCTTCTTCGCCGCCCTTCGAGCGCCGCGCGTGCCGCGGAAGAGCGCCCCATCTCCGGGCCGGGCACTCTCCCGCGCGTAGCTCAACGGCCCCGGTGCCCAATGGCACGGGGCGCGATTCCTAGCGAGCAAGGGACCAAAGGGACAAAAGGGACAGAAGCTACACAGGTTCGCTGGGCACTCGTTCCTTGTGAGGAAGTGCGGGGAGGCGGGCCGCCTCGAACAGCGCGCTCAGCGGCGGGTGATCCTCCTCGCCCGGCAGGTCGCGGAGGAAGCGGCAGACGGCCTCGAACTCCTCGCGGTCGCGCGGCACGCGCGGCCTGCCGCGTCCCCAAGGCAGCTCCGCCCCGTGCAGCACCAACACGTCGGCCACGAGATCGATCCCCGCCCTCAGCGCCTCGCGGAACGGCTCCCACGGCACCCTGGCCCCAATCGTCCTCGTCCTCGTCCTCGTCGTCCTCGTCCTCGTCCTCGACTCTTCCTCTTCTGCTTTCTGAGCCGCCCGAGCGTGCTGCCCAGAGACCTCCAGCAGCACCTGCGTCGAGCGGCTCGCCGCGTCGTGGACGCTTGCCAGGAATCGCAGCGTGCTCCAGGCCGCGGCGTCGGGCAGCCACGTCGAGCGCAACTCGCCCCGCCAGCGCGTCCGCCGCCGCCGCCTCGTGGTAGCGCGGTGCGGGGGGTTGCCGCGGCAAGCTCTTCTACCGCTTGGTCCAACAGGCGGCGGCGCTGGACCCTGTTCTTGGCAAAGACATCCTCGGACACGTCTGGACTCCTACCCCCAATCGGTAGGGGCTACTTGAGTCAAGTGAATACCCCCATAAATGCAAAAGGACCTCCAACGCAATGCCGATGCGTTAAGCTGCATGTGCTTTGCTTCGCAAGGTTTGGGCCTTCTTGGAACGGGATGCGGCACGGCGCTTCTGAGTGTCGCGCTCGAAGGAGCGGCCAGGACGTTCGGCGATGACCA
>VGYV01000417.1 GCA_016872855.1 Planctomycetota bacterium | reverse complement strand
GCAAGCCCCTCGAGGTCTGCCTCCGCGAGGCCCGCGACCTCGTGGCTGATGGCTGCCACGAACTGATCCTCATCGCGCAGGACACGACGAACTACGGCACCGACCTCTACGGCCACCGCGCCCTGCCGATGCTCCTCGGCCAGCTCGCCCAGGTCGAGCCGCTCCGCTGGCTCCGCGTCCTCTACTCCCATCCCGCGCACTTCGACGCGGCTGCCATCGAGGCGTTCGCCGCCACGCCCAAGCTCTGCCCCTACGTGGACCTCCCGATCCAGCATGCGAGCGACCGCCTCCTCGAGCAGATGGGGCGCGGCGCCACCCGCGCCGCGATGGCCGACCTCATCGGTCGCCTCCGCGCCCGAATCCCCAATCTCACCTTGCGCACCACCGTGCTCCTCGGGTATCCTGGCGAGACCGAGAGCGACTTCGCCGAGCTGCTTGACTTCATCGAGGAGACGGAGTTCGACCGCCTCGGAGCGTTTGCCTACTCGGAGGAGGACGGCACGCGGGCGGCGACCGAGGAGCCTGTGGTGCCCCCGGACGTGCGGGCCGCCCGCCGCGACGAGGTGATGCGGCGCCAGCAGGCCATCGCCTTCCGCAAGGCGAAGGCCCGCGTGGGCACCCGCATCGAGGTGGTGCTCGACCGGCGGCTCGACGCCCGAACCTTCACCGGTCGCAGCGCCGCCGAGGCGCCCGACGTGGACCCGCTCATCCGTGTCCGAGGCCGGCACCTGCGGCCTGGGCAGTTCATCGAGGTGGAGATCGCGAATGCAGTTGGGTACGATCTGGAAGCCAGGGTGGGGGGCCAGCCGCCGCGCCGAAAGGAGGCCCATGGACCGCGTGCGTGAATGGGCCGTGACCTGCTTCTACCTGGGCGAGCTCCCCTTCGTCCCGGGCACGGCGGGCAGCCTGGGCGCTGTGGCCCTCTACCTCGTCGCGGCCCTCCAGTTCGAGGGGTGGGCGCTGGGCCTCGTCGCCGGCGGAGCGGGCCTGCTCTTCGCCATCGTTGGCATCGCGCTCGGCCATTGGGCGCAGGTCCACTACGACAACCGCGACCCCCGCCAGTTCGTGCTCGACGAGGCGGCGGGGCAGATGCTCGCCCTCGTGGGCGTCACGCCGTTCGTGATGGGCCTCGCGCGCTGGAAGGCCGCCCTCGCGGCCTTTCTGTTCTTCCGCATCTGCGACATTATAAAACCCTTCCCCGCCGGCCGGGCCGAAGCGCTGAACGCCGGCTGGGGCATTGTGCTCGACGATGTGATCGCCGGCATCTACGCCGCGGCGCTGACTCATCTGTGGTTTCACTTCATCGTAGGAGGTGGCCAATGAAGTCCCTGAAGACCGCGGTGGTGGGCTGTGGCCTCTTCGGTGAGAACCACGTGAAGGCATATGCCCAGCACCCCCGCGCCGAGTGCGTCGCCGTCTTCGACCTCAACCACAACCGGGCCAAGGAGGTCGCGAAGAAGTACGGCGCGAAAGCCGTCCGCTCCCTCGACGCCATCGCTGGCGACAAGAGCATCAAAGCCGTCTCCATAGCAACGCCCGACTTCGCGCACACGGACACGGCCCTCGCCCTTCTCGCCGCGGGCAAGCACCTGCTCATCGAGAAGCCCATCACCACCTCGACCGCCGAGGCCCGCCGCATCGTCGCCGCCGCCAAGAAGGCCCGACGCACCGTGATGGTGGACTTCCATAACCACTGGAATCCCCCCTTCCTCGCCCTCAAGCAGCGGATCGAGGCCGGCGAGCTGGGCAAGCCGGTCATGGGCTACGCTCGCCTCTCAAACCCCCTCTCCATCCCCTTCGGCATGCTCACCTGGGCGGGCAAGAGCGGCCCCCACTGGTTCCTGCTCCCGCACATCGTTGACCTGATGCGCTGGCTCATCGGGCGGCAGAAGGCCCTGCGCGTGACCGCTCACGCCCGCCGCGAAATCCTCAAGCGCAAGGGCGCCGACACCTACGACGCCATCCAGGCCACGGTCGCCTTCGAGGACTGCTTCGTCACGTTCGAGACCTGTTGGATTCTGCCGAAGAGCTGGCCCACGCTCATTGACTTCCAGATGAGCCTCGTCGGCTCGAAGAGCACCGCCCAGATCAACTGCACGGAGCAGGGCCTCCGCCTCGCCGGCCCGCAGCGGTTCGAGACCCCCTTCACCGTCGGCCTCCTCAACGCCTTCGGCGTGCCGCAGGGCTTCGTGGTCATGCCCATCTACCATTTCGTGGACTGCCTTCTCGACGGCCGGCAGCCCGTCGTCACCGCCGACGACGGCCTCGCCGCCACCCAGATCATCGAGGCCATGGTCCGCTCCATCGAGGAGCGCCGGGCCGTTGAGACCGCCGAAGTCTGAGCAGGCGCTTGCGCTTCGGGGCGTTCTGGCGCATAATGACACCGGAGTAACGGAACTGCAAAGGGGCCATGCGTGAGCGTGCCTGACGCCCTCATTGAGAGATGCGTAGCCACAGCCCGGCAGTTCGGGGTCAGGAGGCTCATCCTGTTCGGCTCGGCCCTCGACGCACCGGAGACCGCGCGCGACGTGGACCTCGCGTGCGAGGGGGTGGAGGGGTGGGACATCTTCCGCCTCGGCGCCCAGCTCGAGGAGGAACTTGGCGTCAACGTGGACCTCGTGCCTCTGTCTCCTGACGATAGGTTCTCGCAGCATGTCGTGCAGCGGGGGCGGGTCATCTATGAACGCGACTGAGCTGCGTCAGGAGATCGAGCTCGAATTCGACGCCATCGAGAGGACGTTGGCCGAGTTGGCCTCGCTGTCGAGCGACACTACGGGTCGCGCTCCCACGACCCGCGAAGTCGCGGCTGCCGGCCTCTTCCTGGCCAATTTCTACAATGGGGTTGAGAGCGTTCTGAAGCGCATCCGCCTCTTCCACGGAATCCCAATGCCCTCGGGCCCGACTTGGCACCTGGAGTTGCTCAAGGGCTTCTGCGACCCGCCCCGTGAGGGCCTGCCGCTGCTGATCGCGGCGCCCCTGGAAGGGAAGCTCGCCCCGTATCGCAGGCTCAGGCACGTCGTGCATCACGGATATGGCTTCCGCTTCCAGTGGGAGCAGATCCAACCGGGCATTGATGCAGCAGCCAGCGTATTCCAGGAGTTGCGGGAGGCTGTCGTGAAACACCTAGAGTCCCTGAGCAAGTGAAAGGAGACGCCGGTGTCCGTGAGAAGACTGCTCCCCTTGTTGGCCGTTCTGGCCGTGTTCGCCCTCCCCGCGCGGGCGGTCGAGGTGACGCTTGAGGTGGAGGCAGGCGATAGCGACCGGGTGGAGACGCCCGTGTGCGCGCCCATCATGCTGCCCGCAACGCCCGGCCTCGACGTGGCCGTCGAGGTCGAAGGCCCCGGCGGCAAGGTGCCCGGCCAACTCGTGCCCGGCGCCGAGAAGGGCTCGACGATGCTCGCCTGGCTCGTCACACTCAAGAAGGGCGAGAAGGCCACCTACAAGGCGAAGATCGAGAAGGGCACGCCGCCCAAGGGCTTCGCCTTCGAGGACGCGAAGGACACCCACCTCGACCTGCTCTTCGACGGACGCAAGGTGACGCGCTTCATGTACGCCTTCACCGACGACCCCGATGGGAAGAAGCGCTTCCCCAACGCCAAGCCCTTCACCCACGTGTTCGACGCAAAGGGCCAGGACGTCATCACCAGCCCCGGCGGCCAGCCCTACCCGCACCACCGCGGCATCTTCCTCGGCTACAAGGTCAAGTTGCCTGCCGGGCCAACCTACGACTTCTGGCACGTGCAGAACGTGTGGCAGCGGCTCGACAAGTTCACCCGTCAGGACGCCGGCCCCGTGCTCGGCCGCATGACCGCCCTCGTGAACTGGTGCGACCCGAAGGGCGAGCCCGTGCTCGTCGAGGAGCGCACGATCACGGTCTATCGCCAGAGCAAGCCCGAGGTGCTGCTGGACTTCGTTTCGACGCTGGCCTCGAAGATGGGCGACCTCGAGCTGGGCGGGGACCCCGAGCACGCCGGCTGCCAGTACCGCGCGCACTTCGAGGTGGGCACGGCAGAGAACAAGAAGAACACGAAATACGTGTTCCCGCCAGAGATGAAGCCTGGCGGCGGCGGGACGAAGGACATGCCCTGGGCCGCCGTGCAATACACGCTGCGCGGCTCGGCCTTCGAGGTGGCGCACCTGAACCACCCCGACAACCCGAAGGGGGCGATCTACTCGGCCTACCGCGACTACGGGCGCTTCGGCTCCTACGCCCCCATGAAGCTCGCCGCCGACAAGCCGCTCACGCTCCGCTACCGCATCTACGCGCGCGAGGCGCCCGACGCCCTCACCCAGGCCGAGGTGCAGCGCCTCTACGACGACTTCGCCAAGCCCCCAAAGGTCACGGTGAAGCAGTAGGCCCCTACGCCCGCCAGCACACGTAGAGCAGGCGGCTTGCGCGGGCGATGCGGCGGCTCAGCGCGCTGCCATTGTACCGAACGAACGCGAAGCCAGCCCGAGCGAGCAGCCTGTCCATCTCCTCCCGCGAGCAACTGCGCTGAACGTGCTCTTCCTGGAACCTGCGGTAGAGCCTGCCCTGTTTCACGAAGCCGGTGAGGCGGAGGCGGGCGAGGTGGGTCCGCTCGTCGCAAGCGGACTCGCCGATGAGCGTGCAGTCCTTGCCGCGGCGGATCCAGGCGCCGCGCCAGTTCTGGCGGTGGCCCTCCGGGGTGTTCACGTCGAAGGCGAAGAGGCCCCGGCCGGCGAGGTGCCGCCGCACGTTGCGGAAGACCCCCTCGATCTCCCCCAGCTTCGTCACGTAGTTCAGGCTGTCGAAGAGGCAGGTGATGACGTCGAACTTCCTGTGGAGGGCGAACGAACGGATGTCTGCCCGAATCAACCGGGCCTGCGGCGCGTTCTGCCTGGCGTGGCGAAGCTGGTGGGGCGAGCGGTCGAGGCCAACGGCCTCGTAGCCGTTCTCGCAGGCCAGCTTCAGGAGCGAGCCCGTGCCGCAGCACAGGTCGAGCCACGTGCGGGCGCGTGGACAGCGGCGGGCGACCTGGGCAGAGAGAAACGGCCACATCCTCGGCCCCCAGAAGGCCCAGGCCGTGTTGTAGATCGCGGCGAAGTCGCGGCCGTAGGCGTCCAAGGCCGCCCCTCCTCACTTCGGCTGGTAGGCGAGCCACAGGGCGCGGTAGTAGCGCATGAAACGCTCGGGCTCGAGGCTCCCCTGGCCTATCTCGGCGAGGGTGAAGCCCCGGTAGCCGTCGGCGGCCAGCAGCGCGAACAGGCGGCGCCAGGGGTAGCGCTCGTCGGCCAGCTCGTTGATGTGGACCAGGCGTATCTGGCGGCGGACCAGCGCGTAGTTGGCGTCAATCGAGCCGGCCTCGTCGCGGTCCTCGGGATTGCTGTTCCAGCACGCGAACACGTTCGGGTGGTTCGCCGCGTCGAGGATGGTGCGGATGTTGGGCACGAGGCACGTGTCGTGGCCGTGGACCTCGAGGCGGATTTCCACCCCGCAATCGGCGGCGAACTCGCCGCACTCGCGGAGTGCGAGGCCGATCTGCTCGAGCGTCTTCTCCTTCGGCACGCCCTCCTTCACGTGCAGGCGGTTGGGCCGCACCTTCACGCCCGGCGCCCCCACGTCGGCCGCGAGCTCCACGTACGCCTTTGTCCCCTCGATGTTCTGGCGGACCACGGCTGTGTCAACCGCGTCGTACTCGAAGGCGGAGCCGAGGCCCGCGAGGGCGACGGAGGAGTCGGCGAAGCGCTTCCGCACCTCGGCCCGCTGGGCCGCCGAGAGCGTCACCTCGACCCCGTGGGCGTGGGTCGTGCGCAGCTCAACCCCCTCGAACCCCGTCTTCTCGCACATCGCGATGATCGTCGGCACGTCCCAGTCCTTCGCCAGATTGTACGTCACCAGGCCAAGCTTCATGGTGCCCGCCTTTCCTCAACAGTGGTGTGGGAGCCAGACTCAGGAAGTCACGTGCGGAAGGATGGCGCTCTCGATGACATCATAGCATTCCTGCCTTGCCTTCACCAGCTCCTCTCGTGTCGGGTCATAGCACTCATACCGCGCGTCTTGTGATCTGTCCTGAAGCCTGCGGTACTTCCTGTACAGGGACCGCAGAGTCGGTGACCTGCTGATGAGCTTGTTGCGGGTACTGTGGTCAGGGGGATCACTCGGATAGAGGAACGCATCCACATAGTGCAGAGCAGCGTAGAATAGGACGGTCAGAGCCCAGTCGTGATACTCCGGGCGGTCGAGAAGCTCCTCGTAAAAGGCCTTGTTGGCCTTCGCCTGGGCAAGGTGCTGCTCACGCGTCGTCATCTTCCCGCGTCTCGCCGGCGTCTGTTCGCTCTGTTCGCTGTTCGAGCACCACAAGATACCCTGCACGAAGGAACGCTGGCACTCGTTCACTAGGCACGACACGGAACTCCAGGAGGAACTCCGGCAGGGCGTCCATGAGCTCCAATTCTTTCTCTGCCACGCGCTCCAGCGTCTGGTCAGAATAGTCTGCCAGCGCTGTGACGACCCTGATGTGTTGTGCCTCCATTGCCCAGAGGACCGCATCAACTTCGGTCAGGCCACCGACGGTCCTCCTAAGCGCTGCTGCACCTGCTGGTTGCAGGGCCACTAGATAGTCGGCCGGGGACACGCTCTTCATTGGGTGCGCCTCGGTGGCCACCAGAAGATCGTAGTCCTCCGTAGCCATTGGGACTCCTTGCGGCGCCTCACACATGTGTGCCGAAACGACGGTGGCAATATTGCCGGGAACTGAGAGACTGGCGGGGATCAACATGTGGATTGCTCTCCAGAAGGCGCGGAAGCTTCCGGCGATTCCACACTCATGACATTGTTCGACTGGACCAGGTACACCGGGTTCCCCATGGAGTCCCGTTTGCCAGGGATCTTCACCACGCGCAGGATCACCGGCTTCAGGCGGATTACGGAATGGTCCGCAAGCACGGCCTCCGTCCATTCCTCTCGGGCGCGCTCAACCGGGATCAATTCACCCTCCACCTGCTCACCGCGGAAGTTGATCTTCACCGTCTTTCCCATTGTCAGATCACCTTTGCGTGCCGGTACAGTCGGGGGCCAAAAGGTTCCTTATCATGTACCCAGCATTCTACATGAGGAGTGGCGTCAACGCAAGTGTGGCGCGACGCTGCCCTACGGCCTTGGCTCGGCTGGCAGCGAGGGGCGCGGCTTGGGCTGGCCGTCGGAGATCCACGTGAGCTTCGGGTCGAGCTGCCACGCGCAGTCGAAGAAGCCGGCCACGTGGTAGGCGTTGCTGTCGTCGTAGTCGGGCTCGGCGCTGTAGACGATGAAGTCGGGCAGAAGGTCGTACTTGTGGTTCTCGCCGAGCTTCTCGCCGTAGTGCTGGCCGTCGTAGACGACGATGTAGCGTTCGGGGGCGAGGGGATTGGGGTAGATGAACATCAGGCCGGTCGTCTCGCCTGCCTTGTAGGTCT
>VGYV01000416.1 GCA_016872855.1 Planctomycetota bacterium | reverse complement strand
GTCGTGCTGAGGCGACCTTCTCCGGCTCACCGCGTCTTCTCACGGCGACGCGCCGCGGCAGGTCCTGGACCTCCGTTGTCTGCATCCGCAGTTCCGGGTAAATCGACAGGCCGTTCAGGCGGTCTTTCCCCCCATCCCGTTGCGAAGCTCCCGCTTCGCAACGGCGGCCTGCCAGTTCCCGCTGGCCCTCGGAAGCAGGAGCTTCCAGTGCCCCGCTCCCAAGCAAAGCTCGGGGAACGAGCGGAAAAGTCCTCGTTGACCGCTGCCAGTGCTTCTGGTCACTCAAGTACATCATGAAGATGCCCCTTTTCGACCCGCCGCGCCCGGGCCGCAATGGCCTCTGGCTCGCCTGCTGCGGCTTCGACAAGCGCTGGATGTTCGACGGCCCCCGCCGGACTGTCAAGGCCCTCTTCAGCGTCCTCGACTTCGCCTGGGCCGGCGAGCTGTGCTACAAGCACATAGACGCCCAGGGCGACATCCTCCACCACCCCACCGCCCTGGCGGACGCCTATCAGGCAGGCCGCGCCCTTGCACTCGCCCAGCCCATCGGCTCGACCACCTGACCGGACCCGTCCGCCGCGCCGGACAACACCGTCCACCTTTCCTGACACACACGGCCGCCCATCTCAATCGCCACACGCCGCACCGCGTGGTTACCTGCCTCCTAAAATCATATCCGGCGGTATCTTACGTCAAATCCGCAGCGGGGCCGCGCCTCGGCAACGGCAGGCACGTTGTTTGCTACGCTAACCTTTGCTAGTGTGTACCGCATCGGACTCAAGCAGGAGGCACAAGCATGTGGCATAGGGCCCGAGTGCCGGTCCTTCCCCTCTGCCTTGTCTTGGCCTGCGGCCTCCCCGTTGCCCGCGGGGATGTCATTGACTGGTCCGATGGCGCGGGGAACGATCTGTGGAGCGCAGCCGCTAACTGGACCGGCACCCACACCCCGCCTTGGGCCACCGACATCGCGCGCTTCACCAACACCGGCGCCGCGGCCGCCGCCGGCACCGTGACCAACATCGCCGACGCCCCCTTCGGCGGCGTCATCGGCGGCATCCAGTTCACCAACACCACCGGCAGCTTCCACACCACTGACCTCGCCGGCGGCAACCTCTTCGTGGACGGCGACATCACGGTCAACCTCAACATCAACACAACCACGAGCACGGCCTTCCGCAACGGGACCCTAACCGTCGGCTCCGTCGCCACGCCCCGCACCATCACGGTCGGCCGCCGCACCGTCGGTGGCGCCGGCAACTACTATGGGATCCTCGACCTCACCGGCATCACCTTCGACGCGAGGGTCACCGACTTCCTCATCGGCACGATGACCACGAGCGGCAGCCCCGAAACCGCCCAGGGCGTCGTGACCCTTGGCACCACCAACACCATCCGCGCCACCCGCATCCTCCTCGGCGACAGCCCCGGCTCCACCCTCACCGGGATCGGTCGCCGCAGCGAGCTCCACCTCGGCTTCTCCAACACTTTCAACCTCAACACGTTCACTATCGGCGGCCAGAAGGCCGAGGCACTCGCCGACATCGTCCCCGGCGGCACCCTCACCCTCGCCGGCAACACCGTGCCCGAGGCCGACCTCTATGTCGCCAACAACGCGGCAGCTAACACAGGGACCCACGCCCTTGGCACCCTCGACCTCACGGGCGGCACGTTCAACGCCACACTTGACGAGATCATCATCGGCCGCTACGTCGGCACCGGCACCGGCAGCGGCCGCGGAACCCTCATCATGGACGCCGGCACCGTGACCGCCAACACCCTCCAGATGGCCGTGGACACCCGAGCGAGCAACACAACCACCGGCACCTTCACCTTCCGCGGCGGCGACCTCACCGTCGGCGCCGTGAGCAGGGGCACCGGCGTGGCCACGTTCGACTGGGAGGGGGGAACCCTCCACCTCGGCACCTTCGGCACCAGCGCCCGCCCAATGGACCTCCTGAACACCGGCATCGGCACTCTCGCCCCCGGCACCCTGGCCGACCCGACCGGCACCACCACCCTGTGGGGCAACTACACGCAGGGACCCAACGCCACCTTCGACATTGACATTGGCGGTTACAACACCAGTCAATTCGACATCTTGGACGTGAGAGGCTTCGTTAACGTGACCGGTCTCCTCGACATCTCTCTGATTGGCGGCTTCAGCCCCGCCTACATGAGCCACTTCGACGTCATCGCCGCCACTGGCGGCATCACAAACGCAGGCATCGAGCTCGGCGGCCCGGATGGCTACATGTTCGCAGTCTCGACCTACGGGAACGCCGGCGTCTCTTACCTGCGCCTGACGGCCATTCCCATTCCGGAGCCTGCCACCGCGGCCATGCTTGCCCTCGGTCTCTTCGGGCTGGCGCGCCGCCGCGACCGCCGCACGCGCTCACGCGCGCGGGCTTGACCTTTCTGCCGGAATCCGTATGCTCTAGGGGCACACCGCACGGGCGGCGCATAGGGCGCCGACTGTGCGCGGTGCGCCCATCGCCCCTGTCAGGAGCAGGCCGTGGCAAACACCAAGTCCGTCCGCATCGGCATCATCGGCCCGGGAGGCGCGGGACGCTGGCGCGTGCGCGAACTCATCAAGGACCCTGCGACGCAGATCGTCGCCGGCGCCGACACGAATCCCGATTGCCTCGACAAGCTCGACGCCGAAGTGGGCAAACCCGTCCAGCGCTTCCTCGGCCCCAACGGCTACAAGAAGATGATTGACAAGTGCGGGCTCGACGCCGTGGGCGTCTTCTCGCCCCACACGCTGCACTTCCCCCACGCCATGTACGCCCTCGAACACGGCCTGCACGTGCTGATCGAGAAGCCGATGGTGTGCGGGGTGGGCAACGCCATCGCGTCGGCCAAGCTGGCGGCCAAGAAGAAGCTGGTCTACATGATCACCTACCAGCGCCACTTCGAGGCCAAGTACGTCGCCGCCCGCGACCTCATCCGCAAGGGCGAGATCGGCGAGGTCAAGAGCTTCTACGTCTACATGGCCCAGGACTGGCCCAGCCCGCGCATCGGCTGGCGCGGCGACCCGAAGTTCTCCGGCGGCGGCCAGCTCAACGACTCCGGCTCCCACTACCAGGACATCTTGCTCTACATGACCGGCCTCATGCCCAAGAGCGTGGAGGGCGCCTACGACCTCCTCTACCGCGGCGAGCGCGCCAAGGTCGAGACCAACGGCTCCTTCTGCGTCACCCTCACCAACGGCGCGGCCGGCCGCCTCATCATCATCGGCGACTACATCAAGGGCTTCACCGACGACGTCCGCATCCTCGGCGACAAGGGCATGATCTCCATGTCCACCGCCGACGGGTTGGTCACCCTCGCCCGCGACGGCCAGCCGACGATCAAGATCGAGGCCAAGCTCCCGCCCGACTATCCGCCGAACCCGCCCTCCAACTTCATCCGCCTCATCACGGGCCAGGTCAAGGAGAACCACGTCCCCGCCCTCTTCGGCGCCCAGGTGGCCCTCCTCACCGACGGCATGCTCCAGAGCGGCCGGACCCACAAGCTCGCCGACTGCGCCGCGATCCTCAAGAAGGCCGGCTACGGCTACAGGGACCTGGTCATCAAGGGCTGATCCCCTCCCCTGCCCCTCGGCATTTCCCGCTCTTCCCTCCCGCAGGTTCCAACACCTGCGGGAGGGTGAGCGCCGAGCATCGCCCCCATTCCCGGCGACCCTCCCGTCGCCTTGCTATTTTGACTCGCGCCATTTCCCCCTCTGTCTGGGCTAGACCTTGGCCCAGCCCTGCCAACGGCCAGAGGAACGCCATAAGGGCTGTCTCTGCAATAGGTTAGGCGGGGTCACAAAGTGTTCCATGCCCTGCACCTGTTTTGACTCGCGCCCCTCGAGGGGCGCGAGTCAAGAATCGCCCCATCCCGGATCGGCTCCCACGACGAGCTGGCACGCCGACTGGCGCCAGGATTGAGGGCCAAGCTCGCAGGCGCCCCAACAGTAGCCGCTCGGGGGTCCTACCGGCCACAAGTATCGTGATACAGGGCACATACGCTCTCCGGCAAGAACGCTCTAGGAAGCCCGTACAGCCCCTCCGGGCGGCCCCTATGACCTGGGAGACCTATGGCCCCCGGAGAGCGATGGTCAATCGCCACAAGGGTAATAACGAAGGCAGCTTATGGCTACAGCCTGCTCAGCCTTGTGAAAAATGGAGCGAGGCTCTAATGGCCCCACAGCAGCGGCTTGGAAACGTCGCGACTCTCCCACGCCTATGACCTGTGTTGGGCTCTGCGGATGATCTCATAAACCTCTCGAGCGTTCGAGGCCAACTCAAAGCGAATCGCAGCATCCCCTGCCCCCGGCCACAAGGCATTCCCCGACCACCAGCCCCAAGGGGGCGTCGGCCCGAAGGTGATCGTCCCTGCTCCCCCGCGTCCTTCCGACAGCGTCAAGTCGTTTAGTGTGCGGAGATTCACCGACTTCACTCGACGGCTCACGACCCCGGAGACGATGACGACCCGCCGGTCCGTAACGCCGTAGACCGTCCGCTCGCGGCGCCCCGCGTCCACGACAAAGCGCCCGAAGATGAGGTAGAGCCCAACCAGCACAAACGGGATGCCCCAGAGTCGGAAGAACAACGGGGCGCCGCTGGCGATCACCCCGCACTCCCAGAAGATGGCAAAGCCGCCCCACATCAGGCTGAACGGGATGAGGAGAGCATCATGCCCCCTGAGGACAAGCCCCTGCCGCGGCTTGCCTGCCCAGAGGAGCTTCTCGCCGTCTTCGAGTTCACCGGAGATAACCGTCTCAGGATCCTGCCAGTTCCCCATTGGTGTCCTCCACGCCGCTCGATGCGGTGATGGCCCTCAACAGGACTGCCCGGTCGGGCGGCTGTGGTGCTCCTTCCAGGTGTCGGCGAAGGCGGCGACCTTCTGCCGGATGTCGGCGTACCACTTGCAATGGCTCAGGAAGCCAGCATCGAGCGACCTGCTCCGGGTGTCCTGGAGCAGCGGATGGGTTCGGCGGGTGAGCTGCTTCTCCTCATCCGTGAGTGGCTCCGCTTGGCGTTGGCCTTCGGCGGAGGCGGGCGGCTTCTCCCGGAAGCCCAGCCGGGCCGCCACGGCCCTGCGGAGCCGCGCCAGCCGCGTGTGCCTGCGGCCCCCGCCGCCTTCGAGCGCACGCACACAGTAGAGCGCCACCTTGCGCTTGATGGCCCACAGCCAGGCCCGCGCGGGATCCGCCTTCCCCCGCGCTTCGAGCACCTCCACGCAATACCTCAACGCCGCCAGCTCATCCATGCCAATCAGAGCCCCTGGCCTCCATCGTGCTCCTCCGGTGGGCGGCCACGCATCCATTATAGCCCGCCCGGCTGCCGTTTCAAGGGGAGGGCGGGGTTGCGGGAACGACCCTGGGTCGCTATGATGGTCCGGCGTGGCGCGTGAGGCACACGGGAGCAACCCGCCGTGGACGGCGACCTGCGCGAGTTCGTGATCTACCGCTGCATCGTCGGCTCGCGGGCATTCGGACTGTCCGAGCCCGGCTCCGACACCGACCGCCGCGGCATCTACCTGCCGCCAGCCGAACTCCACTGGTCGCTCGAGGGCGTACCCGAGCAACTCGAGGACGAAGCCGCCTCCGAATGCTACTGGGAACTCCAGAAGTTCCTCACGCTGGCGCTCAAGGCGAACCCAAACGTCCTGGAGTGCCTGTACACGCCGCTCGTCGAGCTCTCGACGCCTCTGGCCGAGGAGTTGCGGGCGATGCGCTCGGCGTTCCTCTCGAAGCTCGTCTACCAGACCTACGGCGGCTACGTCCGCTCCCAGTTCCGGAAGATGGCTCAGGACCTGCGCACGCGCGGCCACATGCGCTGGAAACACGCCATGCACCTCATTCGCCTGCTCCTCTCGGGCCGCGAGCTGCTGCGGACGGGCGCGCTGCCGGTAGACGTGGGCGAGCACCGCGAGCGCCTGCTGGCCATCCGCCGCGGCGAGATGCCCTGGGAGGAGGTCGAGGCGTGGCGGCTCGCTCTCCACGGGGAACTCGACTCGGCCTACGCGGCGACCGCGCTGCCCGACCAGCCCGACTATGCGGCGGCCAACCGCTTCCTCATCAAGGCCCGGCGGAGCATGGTGAGGGAAGAGTGATTCGAGGACGAGGCCGACGACGAGGACGAGGACGATTGAAGAGGAGCCATACCGGGTGACCGACTCGCGTCTCAGCCAAGTGGCCGGCGAGCAGCCCTATCCGCTGCTGTTCCTCACGATCAGCGGCGCGCACCTCTACGGCTTCCCGTCGGCGGATTCCGACTACGACCTCCGCGGCGCCCATGTCCTCCCCGCCATCGAAGTCCTCGGCCTCAAGACGGGCCGGGAGACCATCGAGTCCCTCCATACCCGCGAGGGGCTGGAGATCGAGCTGGTCACGCACGACGTGTTGAAGTTCTTCGGCCTCCTGCTGAAGAAGAACGGCTACGTCCTCGAGCAGCTCTTCTCGCCGCTCGTCGTCCACACCACGCCCGAGCACGACGAGTTGAAGGCCATCGCCCGCCAGTGCATCACGCGGCGCCACGCACACCACTACCTCGGCTTTGCGGCCAACCAGTGGAAGCTCTTCCTCAAGGAAAGCCCCCCGCGCGTCAAGCCCCTCCTCTACGTCTACCGCGTGCTGCTCACGGGCATTCACCTGATGCGGACGGGCGAGGTTGAGGCCAATCTCCTGCGGCTCAACGAGGGCTTCGGCCTGCCCTTCCTCACCGACCTCATCGCCCGCAAGGTCGCCGGCCCAGAGCAGTCGGCCCTCGACGCCGCCGACATCCCCTTCCACCAGGGCGAATTCGAGCGGCTGACCCGTCGTCTCGAGGAAGCCTATGCTGCCACTGCCTTACCCGCCAACCCCGCCGGCCGCGACGCCCTCCACGACCTCCTGGTGCGCCTGCGGCTGCGCTCCTTGTCACCTTAGCACAGGTCCCCACAAATGAGGGGACGAGATCGAGGACGGTTTCGTGTGTTGCTCCCGAAGGGAGCAGAGCGGATTGCCGGCGGCTTCAGCCGCCGGACCCGCGTGCCATAACCAGCCAGTCCCGAAGGGACCGCAGAAAACGGCGATCCCCGCGTCTCGGCGCACTGCCGTCCCTTCGGGACTGGGCCATGGGTGCGCCGCGATCCGGCGGCTGAAGCCGCCGGCAACCAACTGCTGTCCCTTCGGGACTCCGGGGTTGCCCACCTATCTGTGGGGACGTGTCCTTATGTCGTCCATCGTCGCGTCCGCCGGCAGCGAGTCGATCACCTGCCTTGCCACGTCCTTCACCGCCGCCATCGCGCAGCTCCTAACCCGCATTTCTCACCAGCGGGGCCAGCTCCGCAGGAGCGATAGGGTTTAGCCGGCGGCGTAAGCCGCCGGAAGGGGGATGCCATGGGCGCAGCCCCGAAGGGGCGGAAGGGGCGCTCTGTCGTGCCG
>VGYV01000415.1 GCA_016872855.1 Planctomycetota bacterium | reverse complement strand
GCTCGCAGCTAACCGCCTTTCACTTCCGCGGCCCGGGTGCCGAGGAGTTCTTCCTTCGTGGCCTCCTTGGCGGCGGCGCCGGCCATGCGGCGCGAGAAGAACCAGGCCAGGAAGGATTCCAAAGCGAACATCGCGAGGCCGAGGATCATCAGGATGCGCCAGAGCTCGTGGCCGACGCGGCCGGTCTTGACGGCCAGCGCCAGGTCGTCGCCGCGGGCCAGGATGCGGACGGAGGTGCCGCGGAACGCCGCGGCCAGCTCGGCGCCGAGGAGGGAACGGACGTCGCTCTCGGCGGGCTCGGCGTTGACGGCGACGACGATGGGCGGGAGGCCGGCGGCGTAGCGGGCCTCGTAGAAGCCGGGCAGCGCGGGGCGCTCGTGGGTGATGGCGGGATGCCCCTCCCGCTCGCCCACCTGGAGGGGGAAGTCCTTGCCCGTGGGGTCGCGCATCAGGACGTTGGCCTGGACGCCCGACCTGGGGAGTGCGAGCGCGATGGCCTCGCCGACGGCGAACGAGCGCTCGTGTTCCTGCCGCGACAGGTAGGTGATCGCCTGGTGGAGCAGGATGGGATAGGTGGGGTTCACCACGAAGTTCGTCCAGTCGCGGTCGGCCGAGCTGGTGAACAGGAGCACGCGGCCTCGGCCCAGGCCCTTCTCAGCCAGGAGCGGGTCGTTGGTGCCGGTGATCTTCAGGAGCACGCGACCGCCCTTGATCAGCTCGCCGCGCACGTATCTGGTGAAGCGGGCTGCGTTGAGGAGCTCGGGCGGCAGGGCCTCGAAGGGCACCGTGACGGGGTGGCCGCTGAGCGCGGGCTGCATCGTCACGCCCTCGGGGTCCTTGGGGTCGGCCACGGCGAGGAGGCGGGCTGGGAGGAGGGACTTCTCGCCCACGGCCAGACGGGCGTTGAGGTCGCGCGGGATGGTCTTGTCGCCCAGGAAGACGATGAGGCCGCCGCCCTGGCCCACATAGGTGTGGAGTGCCGCGGCCAGCGCCTCGGTGACGCCCGACAGGTTGGCGAGGATGACCACCTGGTAGTCGGACAGCCGCTCGTCGCGGAGGCTCTGCGATGGAATGACTCTGACGCTGAGCGAGGCGGCGGCCGGCCCGCCGCGGCGCGGCGAGAGGGCGGTGGCCAGGTAGTCGGTCTCGCTCTTGAACGGCTCGTCGCTGGGCGCGCCGTCCACGACGAGGACGCGGACCTGCTCGGCCACGTGGGTGACGGCGTAGCGCACGTTGTCGGTGGTGAGGGGGTCGGGGGCGATCTGGGCGGCGAGGCGGCTGTTGCCCGCCGCGTCCAGGCGGGCGAAGAGGGGAACCGTCCTCGCCTCGCCCTTCGGGATGCGGTCAATCACCCGCTGGTCCACCGCCTTGCCTTCGAGCGTGAGGGCCACGCTCACACGCTCCTGGTCCTGGCGGCCGAAGTTCGTCACCTCGGCCACGTAGCGGGCGATGGCGCCGCGGCGGAGCGTGCCGGAGGCCAGGCCGAAGTTGGTCAAGGCCAGGTTCTCGCCGGTCTCGGACGCGATGGAGAGGTAGAAGAGGTTGGCGGTCTGGCTCATCTCGCCGAGGGCGGTCTTGACCTTTTCGGAGATTTCGCGCCAGGAGGTGGCCTGGGCGTCGGTGACGAAGTACACCTCGCGCATCGGGGCACGAGTCTCCTTGAGGAGCCGCTGCACCTCCTCGATGCACAGTTCGAGGTTCAGGCGCTCGGGCAGCGGGGCAACCTCGGCGAGTTCCTTATCCAGCCGCTTGGCGTCGTAGCTCACGCAGCCGAGCTTGACGCGCGCGTAGCTGCCCATCAGCACCAGGCTCACCGGGCTGCCAGGGTCGAGGGTCTTGAGCACCTCACGGACGCGCTCGATGGCCTGGTCGAACCGCGTGCTCACGCCTGGCCGGTGGGCCATGGAGAAGGAGGCGTCGAGCGCGATGACCACGCCAACGCGCGATTCGGCGCCGAACCATTTGGCCCCCGCCGTCGAGAGCGTGGGCCGGGCCATCGCCAGTGCCAGGAGCAGCACGGCCAGGCAGCGCAGGATGAGGACCAGGATGTCCTCGATGCGTATCTGTCGCGCGCGGATGACCAGGGCGCGCCGCAACAGCTCCATCGCCGCCCAGTCAATCCGCTTATGCCGGAACCGGTTCAGCAGATGAATGAGAATGGGCACGGCAATGGCCAGCGCGCCCCAGAGCATTGGCTTGTAGAGAAAATCCAGGAAGCCCATGCGAACCTCAGAAAGCAGTCACACGGATCGGGCAGATCCGTCGGATCCGACCGATCGGTCCGATCTCCCTGGGTCTCTTCACCGCCCCACCACCACGGGGTCCCCGAGGATGATCCCACAGGGAAACCTCTGGTCGGGGCCGAAATCCACCTCGATGGCCAGGTCGGCGTTCGGCGGCACCTCGACGGTGACCGGCTCACGCTTCGAGCCAGCCGCGATGTCCCGCTCGGCGAGCGTCTTGCCGGCGGCCAGGAGCCGCAGCTTCACGCTGCCGCGCATCCCCTCGACCGCCCCCACGGCCGCCGCGAACGCGACGCGCTGCCCGGGCAGGGCCGGGAGCCGATACGTGACCGTGCACTTCGGCTCGATGCGGACGCCTCGGATGGCCACCAGCTCGCCCGGCCACACGCGTGAGCCGCCGAGGGTCGGGTATTCCAGCGCCTCGGGCGGCACGGCCCGGGCGATGAGCGGCACGGCGTTCACCGCCGCGGGCTTCATCTCGCCCAGCCAGGCAACGGTCGGCGGCCGCCGCAGCACCGAGCGAACCATGCGGCCTGGCACCGCCACCTTGCCAAGCACCGCGTGGTCGAGTTCCACCCCGTCCTTCGTCGGCTTCGCCGGCCCGCGAAGGGTCGAGCCGTCGAGCAGGCTCACCTCGTCGTGTGGCTCAGCCGCCCCCGGCGGAGCCTTCACAGGCGATGGCGCCTGTGCCACGTCCCGCTTGAACAGGTAGCGGGCCAGGCCCTCGCGGGCGAGCGTGAGGACGCCGAGGGGGCTGTCAATCGCCAGCCGCTGCTCGTCAATCCACATCAGGACGCCGGGCACCGGCTCGCCCTTCTCGCGGTAGAGCGTGCCCGGCCTGTCGCCCGGCTCGGGCGGCGGCAGGTCGGGCAGGAAATCCACGGCGCGGACGGCTGCGGCGTCAAGCTCCCGCGCGCCCAGGAGGGGCAGGCGGGCCTTGAGCTTGCCAGCCGCGAGCGACGCCACGTGGGCATACCACACCTCGCCGCTGGCCATCCGCAGCGCCTCGGGAGCGCGGATCGAGCGGGTCTCGGGGTCTCGGATGACAAAGAGCACGTCGCCCCAGGCCACGGGCTTCCCGCCCACCTGGAGCCCATCGGCGGCGAAGGCCACCTTGCCCTCGATGCGACCGCCGGGCGCCTGAACCACGTCGGCCCGGGCGGCCGCGGCGGCCAGCCACAGAGCCATAGGGCCGCACAGCGCAGTGCTTGCGATCAGTCGGATCCGTCGGATCCGCCCGATCCGTCTGATCATCGGCCCTATCGTTGCCACCTGGTCGCCTCAGCGCACATGCACGCTGCGAATTCTCCCAATCAAGTACGCCGACAGCACGGCGTCCACAGGCCGCGAGGTGTCCACCAGCACGTAGTCCACGTGGGCGCGCTCGCAGGCCGAACGAATCTCCTGGACGAACTTGCGCACCTCCTCGAGGTACGCCGCCCGTATCCGCTTCGGCTGCGTCACAACCTCGCCGTCCAGCTCCAGCCCGATGAACTTGCAGGAGCCATCGAACGGGAACTTCAGCTCGTAGGGGTCGAGGATGTGGAAGACGGCGATGTTGTGGCCCTTGAAGCGCAAGTGGTCAATGCCCTGGATGAACTCCTCAATGTGGTCGAAGAGGTCGGAGAAGAGCATGACGAAGCCGCGGCGCGGAATGCGGTTGGCAAACTCGTGAAGGATGGCCGCCACGTTGGTGCGGGGCAGGCCCTCCACCTTCTCGAGTTCCTCGGCGATGGTGCGGACGACGCCCATCGTGGTCTTGGGCTCCACATAGGTGCGGAGCGCATTGTCGAAGATGGCCAGACCCGCCGAATCGCGCTGCCGCACGCACAGGTAGGCCATCGAGGCGGCCATGAACTTGGCGTACTCCAGCTTCGACACGGCGTGCGAGGTGTAGTGCATCGAGGAGCTGGCGTCGAGGAGGAGATTGGCCGTGAAATTCGTCTCGGCCTCGAAGAGCTTCAGGTAGTAGCGCTCGGTGCGTGCATAGACTCGCCAATCCAAATGTCGGGTTTCGTCGCCCGGCACGTACTGGCGGTGGTGCGAGAATTCCGTGGAGAAGCCCTTGAGCGGGCTCTTGTGCATGCCGACGTGGAGGCCCTCGACGACCTCGCGGGCGACGAGCTCGAGGGGCCCGATCTTCTGAAGGGTCTCAGGATCGAGGTAGCGCAGCCTATGCGGTTGCGGGCTTGCCATCGTAGAGCCGTTCGTCGGCCGGGATTGTGTCGAGCAGCTTGCGCACGATGTCGTCGCTCTTCAGCCCCTCGCTCTGGGCGGCGAAGTTGGGGATGATGCGGTGGCGCAGGATGGGCAGGGCGACGGCGCGGATGTCGTCGGTGGAGGCGGCGAAGCGGCCTCGCAGGATGGCGCGGGCCTTGGCCGCGAGCACCATGAAGATGCTCGCTCGCGGGCCGGCGCCCCAGGTGATCCAGTTCTTGATAAAGTCGGGCGACTCCGGGTCAGTTGGCCGCGTGGCGCGGGCCAGCTTGGCCGAGTAGTTGCAGATGTGTGGGGCGGCGGGCACGCGGCGCACGAGGCCCTGAAGGTTCAGAATCTCCTCGCAGCTCAGCACCTCGTCCAGCTTCTCCGGCATCTCACCCGTCACCCGCTCGATGATCGCAAGCTCCTCGTTCCAGCTCGGGTAGTCCACGAAGATGTTGAAGAAGAAGCGGTCGAGCTGGGCTTCCGGCAGCGGATACGTGCCTTCCTGCTCGATCGGGTTCTGCGTGGCCAGCACGAAGAAGGGGTTGGGCACGGGATAGTCCTCGCCGCCCATCGAGACCTTCTTCTCCTGCATGGACTCCAGGAGCGCCGCCTGCGTCTTCGGCGGCGTGCGGTTGATCTCGTCCGCAAGGATGATGTTGCAGAACACGGGGCCTTTGACGAACTTGAACGCCCGCTGGCCGGTCGCCGGGTCGTCCTGGAGGATTTCCGTCCCCGTGATGTCGCTCGGCATCAGGTCGGGCGTGAACTGAATGCGCTTGAAGGTGAGGGACAGCGTTTGGGCGAGTGAGCTGACGAGGAGGGTCTTGGCGAGGCCCGGGACGCCGACGAGGAGGCAGTGGCCGCGGCAGAAGATCGCGGTCATCATCTCGTCAATGACCTGGTCGAGGCCGACGATGATCCGGCGCAGCTCGTTGAGGATCCTGTCGCGGCCCGCGCGCAGGTTCTCCACGGCCTTCTCGTCGTCTTGCGTGATTCCCGCGGCCAGTTCGGGCGATTCGGCGGCTGCCATAGTGTTCTCCTAGCATGGTGGAGTTGCCACGATACCAACTCCCGCCGCGCGTGTCAAACGCTTTTGCGCCTCAATGTGGCCCGGACTCGGCATTGTTGCGCCATTGTTGCGGCCCCGAGACAGGCCCTCAACAATGGCAGATCGCCCAATAGCGGCATTCTCCGCCCTCCCACCCATTGTTGCGCCTGCGCGCGCACACGCACTTCGCGCCGCCGGGCGGCCGGGCCGGGAGCACCGGCGCCGTCCCATGTGTCGCAATAGCAATATCTTACGTCACGCCTGCCCCTCCTTGACGGCTCGCGCGGGCCCCATTGTTGCGGCCCTCCGAGCGCACTCGATCCCCAACAATGGGGGCTCAGTCGGCCAGCATGCGCTGGAGGTGGGCCGGGTCGTTGGCGTGGTTGAGGGCGTCGTTGTAGGTGATCAGGCCGCGGCGGTAGAGGGCGGCGAGGGACTCCTCCATCGTCTGCATGCCGAGGTTGCGGGAGGTGGCGATGGTGTTCTGGATGAGGTGGAGGTTGCGCTCGCGGATCATGTTGCGGACGGCTCCCGTGGCGATGAGGACCTCGCAGGCCAGCACCCGGCCCGTGCGGTCCACGTTCGAGACGAGCCGCTGGGCGATGACGACCTGGAGGTTCGACGAGAGCTGGAGGATGACCTGGGCCTGGCGCCCGCCCTCGAAGCAGCCCATGATGCGCTCGACCGTGCCCACGGCGTTCGGGGTGTGGAGCGTGGCGAGGACCAGGTGGCCAGTGTCGGCGGCGGCGAGGGCCGTCTCCATCGTCTCGATGTCCCGCATCTCCCCGATGCAGATGACGTTGGGGTCGAGCCGCAGGACGTTTCGCAGGCACGAGGGGAAGCTCAGCGTGTCGGTCGTGACCTCGATCTGGATGACCAGGCTCTTGCGGTGGCGGTGCTCGTACTCCACGGGGTCCTCGATGGTGATGATCTTGCAGCGCCGTGTCGCGTTGATCGCGTCCACCAGGTAGTTCAGCGTCGTCGTCTTGCCCGAGCCGGTCGGGCCGGTGACGATGACCAGCCCGGCGGTTAGGTTGACGATGTCGTTGACGACCTGGGGCAGCATGAGTTCGTCGGCGGGCTTGACCTCGAGGTTGCACATGCGGATGGCCAGCTCGGGCACGTCGAGGCGGTGGTAGAAGGTGATGCGGAGGCGGCCGACGTCCTTCTGGTAGTAGGAGACGCACAGCTCGCGCTGGGCCTCCAGGCGCTCGCGCTGAGCGGGGGTGAGGATGAAGTCCGCCAGCTCGCCCAGCTCCTCGCGGCTGATGGGGTCCCAGTTGGAGACGATCAGCTCGCCGCTCACGCGGTAGGCGGGGGGGATGCCGGCCATGATGTGCACGTCGGAGGCGTTGTGCTCGCGGGCGACGCGGAGCGTGGCCTCGAAGCGCTGCTTGGGCGAGTAGCTGTTCATCGGCGGCGGAGTCTCCGAAGGAACCGCTTGAGCCAGGTGAGGACGCCCGGCCGCTCCTCGGCGGCCTGGCGGTAGAGCGCGATGCGGGGGGCGAGGCGCACGGCCTGCTGGAACGACACGCGGGCCGGCTCCCCGAGGCCCAGTTCGCGCTGGGCCTGGCCGAGGAGGAACCAGGCGCGGGCGGCGTTGGGCAGCTCCGCCGCGGCCCGCTGAAGGGCGGTCATGGCCGCTGCATAGTGGCGGTGGCGCAGGAGAAGCGCACCGACATCTAGCAGGCACGGTCCCCGCGGCTTAGCCGAGCGGAGGGCGCGGTTCAGGCACTCTGTGGCCGCGGCGGGGCTTTCGGCCATCATCAGTTCGCCGCGGGCCAGCCACACGAGGGGCCACTCGCCCTTGGCCTGGACCGCGGCGTCGTTGAGCACGCGGGCGTCGCGCCGCAGGCCCATGCGCAGGACGGCGATGCTCTTCGCGGCGAGAACCTGGGCGTGGTTGGGGAACTTCTCGAGCGCCTTGTCGGCCCAGAGG